>JBOHFY010000349.1:0-3316 GCA_050699895.1 Pseudonocardiaceae bacterium | reverse complement strand
TGCCCTTGACCCCCGAGCCTCCGCGACCCCTCAGGCAGGAAACGCGGGCAGGCCCAGGCCTGCCCCACCCCAGGGCGCGGGCACCACAAGACCAGCCCCCCCGTTCAACATCACCACAACCGAAGTCTCCACAGTTCGAGGGGATTGACAAGTGCCCTCATTAGTGCCACGGGGGAAGCGGAACCCAGCGAAGCCCGACCTCGGCGGAGGTACTCGACGATGGCGACGGCGCATCAGCTCAGCCTGCCTGAAGCTGCCATCCGCCAACGCAACAGTCCCGGTGGGAGTGCTGGAGGTCTACCGCGTGATCGCCGGTGACCTGTCGGCCACCGAACGCGCCGACGCCGTGGCGTTCGCCGCCGCGGCCCTGCGGCTGATCCTCAGCCGGCCGGACTCAAGCCCGGTCAAGTTCAAAGACTCGCGACAGCGGCCCGTCACCACCCCGTATCCCGGCATCCATTCGTGTATTTGCCGTGCACCTATTTGTACGACTTGCCATCCTTGGCGCCCCGTGCGTAGCATTCCTAAACGTAGGGTGGCAGCTGGGAAAGTAAGAGCGGATGGGGTGGGCTCAAGTGGTGAAGGCGACACTCAGAATCCGCCCTCTATTGGATCGACTCTGGCCGTAGCTGGCCTACCGGTATATCTCGCAGTGTGCGCAACGGTTTGGGGTCTGACCTGCGGTCGCACGGGCCCAGATGAGCAGTGGGTTCCCTCATGTTCTCCCAGGTCAGCACGTAATTCGTTGGATACTCCGCCAAATGACCGGGAAGGCCACCAGGGCGGCGGAAGGCAGGGAGCAGATGACGCAGGCGAGCGGAGGACAGGGGACGGCTGTCGCGTGGGCGGTGGGATGTGCCGGGTGCCACCCGCTACGAGCTCTACTGTGTACCGGGTGCGTCCGAAGCGGAGCACGAGGCGTTGGCCGGCGGCCTCGCGCCGGTTCTGGTTTTCTGCAGCCCTTTCCGGGGCTACCGAAAGTCTGTGATCATTGTGTATATCTGCTAGTGATGTCTTCTGATCCTTTTCAGTACCTGTTCAGAGCTGGTGGGATGCGCGGGTGTTTTTCTTTGCGCGGGTGGCCCGCAAGCGATGCGCAGGCTGTCCGGCTGGTCTTGTCGTGGAGGGGCGGGGTCATGGAGCATGTTTTGCTGGTCACCACGGCCAGTGGGCTGGGGCTGGGCGGGGTTCCGGTGTTCAACCGGCATCTGGCCCCCCATTGACCGCTTGGGTCGAGTTATGACGCAGATTACATCAACAGATTACATCAGGAGGATAGTCATGAGCGAGCAGAGCGTCTTCTGTGTCGTGGAATGGGATACGGATCCCAGTCAATGGTACGGCACGGTCCGTGTGTATGTGTACAACCTGGGATCGGGCCTGTTGATAGATCCGCTGATCTCCTTCCAGGTAAGACATGACTTGGTGGTTGAAAACAACTATGGCTTAATATGGACACGGAAGGGGGACACGATCACCGGCAGGTTCGTGGAAGAACGCAAGAAGATCGCGCCAAGGGACAATCAGTCCTTCACGCTCGGCATCCAAAAACCAGGCCAGCCAATCCCTGCGCCCACGTCGCTGCTGTTCAAGTTTGTTGTCAACGGCGAGCCCGCGGACGTGCCGGTGCCGCCGCCACCCCCTCCTCCTCCGCCAAATAATCTGAGGGTCACCCACTGCGGACCGAACTCCGTGGTCGTCGCGTGGGACTTGTCTAATCCCAAGAATTTGGTTATCAACTACCTGGTCGATGTCGATGAGGGCGTTCACGGCAAATTTCAGTCGAACACCGCGAGCTGCACCATCACGGGCCTGTCACCGGAAACTAAGTACAGCATCCGCGTCGCAGCGGTCAACATCGCCCATGAGAACAGCGAGTACTCCAAGCCCGTTGTCGCCACGACCACTGAGCCATTGCCGAGCCATGACTGGGACATGCGCCGTGGGCCCTTCACGGACTACACCTCATACCCGTACCCGAAGCTGACCGAATACGGGAAAGAAACCGGGTTGGACGGCGCCTTCCTGGGGTTCGGCGTCGTCACGACAGATCCTTTGGATACGGTGCTAAAGTGGGGTGGATACCCGAAGATAGATGGCATACCCGCCGACTTAGCCCACGGGCAGTGGGGTAAAGATGATATCGCTGAATTCGTACAGGGTGGCGGGAAAATAGCGATCAGCTTCGGCGGTGCGTCGAATCTGCCATTGGAGGCACACGAGCACGACCCAGAGAAGATCGCGTTACAGTATGATCAGATCATCGTGAACTACGTGTGCGAGCGCTTCGACTTCGACTTCGAAGGTGGTTTCCTGGCGGACAAAGATGCACTCCTAAGACACGTGACCGCTATGACCATACTATTGCAGAAGCGGAAGCAACTGAAGATCAGCTACACTCTGCCGGTTGATGCCTCGCCAACCCTTCAGGGATTCAATTCTGACGGTATTTGTCTGTTGCAGCTACTAGCTCAAGCAGGGATCCAGCCGTCGTTGATTAATGGCATGCTGATGGAATTTGGTGCGGGTTCACCAGCCAGCATGTTGGACTGCTGCAAAATTGCGTTGAACGGGATGCACAAGGAAATCAAGGATATATTTCATTGGGATGAAGCACACGTGTGGCGACGTATTGGGGCGTGCCCGATGTTCGGCGTCAACAACAATGGCAAGATATTCACCCTCGAGGATATGGGCGGGCTCAAAGCGTTCGCGCTAGAGAAAAAAATCGGTTGTGTCAGCGGGTGGGATACGACGCGCGATAAGAACGGCGAACCAGTGACGCACACTAAGCAGAAACCTTACGACTTCTGCAAGATCATCGCCACCTATAAACCCGCGAAGGACTAAACGAGGTGAACTATAGATTCACTAACCTGGAACCAGGTGGCGCTACTGACGTTCCTGTGGGTGCCTGTCCATGATCGATAGGGGCGCACGCCGTGCCCTGTCTAGAGTTTCCGGCCTACCAGAGCTGGAAACGATCATGACGGGGACGGCGTGCGCACTACCAGGGTATGGCGGCGGGTGTCAATGTCTGCGGTCATGTGCACGGATGTCCGAAGTCCTCTGCACGCGGGTCGTTCAGCTGGTGGCGGGGCGGGGGTCGATGCGGATGTTGCGGTAGACGGCCGTTTGCGTGGGACCCGCCCCGGCTCTCCGGCAAGGCATGAGGAGTGTCGTGCACACGAGGGCACTGTCAGGTTGACGGGGCTGGGGGGTGACCGGGGCTGTTCTGGCTTAGGATGTGGCTGCGTGGTGGCTTGGGTCAGGCGGTGGTGGACAGGCCGACGACCTGGTTCCAGGTGGTGAATCG
>JBOHFY010000348.1:0-9259 GCA_050699895.1 Pseudonocardiaceae bacterium | reverse complement strand
GTGCTGCGCGGCCGCTCCGCCGGCCAGCCGGGCGGCCTCCTGGGCGTCATCGTCGGTCGCGTCGGCCAGGGTGCGGGCGATCCGATGCAGCGGCTGGCCGCCGACCTGAGCCAGCTCGGCCCGCTCGGCCTCGGTGATCTGCCCGTTCAGCGCGGCGAGCCGGGCGGACAACGCCGATGCCTCCTCGGTGCTGATGCTGTGGCTTGCGGCCTTTACCAGCAGCTCCCGCAGGCTGGCCCGGCGCTGGCTGACCGGCTGCAGCGGCTTGGCTTCCACCAGCGGCGAATCGGTCACCCCGACGGCGTCGACCAGCAGGAACTTGGTCTTGCCCGCCGCGTCCGGGGTGACTGTCTGGAACTCGTCGGCGTCGATGGTGCGCGCGCCGCGCCCTTTCATCTGCTCGAAGTAGGTGGCGCTGGACACCCCGCGCAGGAAGAACACGCATTCCAGCGGGCGCACGTCGGTGCCCGTGGCGATCATGTCGACGGTCACCGCGACCCGCAGCGAGGCTTTGGTGCGGAAATCTTTGAGCGCTTGCTCCGGGTCATCTGACCGGTAGGTGATCTTCGTGCAGAACTCGTTGCCGCCGCCGAAGATCTCCCGGACCACCGTGACGATCTCATCGGCGTGCAGGTCGGTCTTGGCAAAGATCAGCGTCTTGGGGACGTGCGAGCGGCGGGGGAAGTACTCCGGCCACCCGTCGGCGAACGCCTGGATCGCGGTGCGGATCTGGCTGGGGTTCATCACCGCCCGGCCGATCTGCTCGCCGCGGTAGTCCAGTGCGGTGTCGAGCTGCTCGTAGCGCTCCCGGCGGGTGTGCAGGTCGATGATCCGCACGGGAGTGTTCGCGGGGATGCTGCCGCCGTGCTCGCCGGCCTGAGTGCTGATGCGCATGATCTCGAAGTCGACGTTCACCCCGTCGGCGACCGCCTGGCGGGAGGTGTACTGCGACACCAGGTTCTCGTGGAAGAAACCGAAAGTCTGCGCGACGGGCGTGGCGGTCAGCCCGATCAGGTGCGCGTCGAAGTACTCCAGCACCGCGCGCCATTTGCCGTAGATGGAGCGGTGGCATTCGTCGACCACAATGAGGTCGAAGGTTTCCGGTGGAAGTGCGGCGTTGTACTCGAGCTCCACAGCTTCGTTGATGTTGTAGTCGTCGAAGTCCGGGTCATCGTCCTCCGGTGGCAGTTCCTGCCCCCGCAGCATCGCGTACAGCCGTTGCACCGTGCTGATCACCACGCTGGCTGATTCCAACAACGTCGTGCTGGTCAGCCGCTGCACGTTGTACAGCTGCGCGAACTTGCTGAAGTCATCCGGAGTCTCGAACCGGTTGTACTCCGCCTTGGCCTGCTTGCCGAGGTTGTTGCGGTCGACCAGGAACAGCACCCGCCGGGCCCCGGCGTGCTTGAGCAGCCGGTAGGAGGCGTTGACCACGGTGTGGGTCTTGCCCGCCCCGGTGGCCATCTGAATCAACGCGCGAGGGAGGTCGGCGGCCAGCGACTGCTCCAGGCCGGTGATGGCCTCGATCTGGTTCGGGCGCAGGCCGTGGGTGATCAGCTCTGGCATCCGGCGCATTCTGGCGCGCAGCGTCGGCGCCTGCGGGTTGGCGTGCGCCTCCCGCATCCAGCGGGCGATCGTCGTGGGCTGGTGAAAGGAGAACACCCGCCGGCTGCGCGGGATGGGATCCAGATCATTGGTGAACCGGGTCTCGACTCCGGTCGACTCGTACCGGAACGGCAACGGCGTGCGCCAGGCGGCGAGCCGCTGACCCGAGGTGAGTTCCGTGGCGTATCGGTCAGACTGTTGCTCGGCGCCGATCACGCTGACGCCCTCCCGCTTGGCCTCGATGACTCCGACCAGCGCGCCCTCGACGTAGAGCAGGTAGTCCGCCCGGCCGCGGGCCATGGTGACCTCGCGGACCGCGACCCCCATCGCCACCTGCAGGTTCGTCGTCGCGACGTCCTGCACCGCCCAGCCGGCCTGCGCCAGCATCCGGTCGATGACCCGGCGCACCTGGACCTCGGACAGCGGCGGATGGCTCGCGATCTGGGCCTGCTCGACCAGCGCGTCGCGCCGTGCCGGGTCGAGCCGGGGCGGAGTCTCGGCGCGGCGCGTCAGATCCCGGCCGAGCTCTTCGACCCGGGTGGACAGCTCCGACACCAGTCGGTGGAGATCGCCTTGTCCCCGGACCGCCGCCAGGATCTCGGTCTCGGCCTCGCGTCGGGCCTGGGTTTCGGCTGTGGCTAGCGACGCCTGCTCGTCCAACCGGAGCCGCATCTCGATCAGCTCGGCGTGATAGGTACCCAACTGATCGTTCAGCTCGGTCAAGGCAACGGCGTCAGCGTGATCGCGGGGCGGCGTGGCGCGCGCAGGCGGCTGGGGCGAGACGAAGGGCGGCGCCTGCCGCGACTGCGTCACCGTGCGGTGAAACCAGGCGCCCAGGTCGTAGCAGGTTCGGACCAGCCGCAGAGCATCCCGCTGCGCCGCGAAGCCCTCGTGCACGGCCTTGTTCCCGGTGTCCCGGACAGCGTCAAACCAGGAATGCACCCGCTTGTTGATCACGCCCTGGTCCAGCAGCACCTTCAGGCGCTTGTACTGCGAGTCCTTATCGGCCGGGATCCGGATACCGAAGGTGGCCACCAGCGCCGTCACCAGCTGCTCGCCGAACTGCCGAGCTTTGATCATCGAGGTGTTGGGGTCGGTGAAGACCATCGATTCGGCTGCGGCGCCATATCCGACCAGCACGGCCTCGTGGGCCAGCAGGAATCCGAAGTTGGGCGTGCGGTGCGCCAACTCCGCGAGGCGCGGATCACCCGTCACTGCTCACCGTCCGTGACCGGCATGAGCCGTGATGGTAACAGGGCGAACAGCAGTGGAGCGGGCCAGCGTCCAATCCGACGGCCGATCATGCGACTCCCGCCCACGTCACTCGTCCTATGACACCAAGCCTCCATCCTTGCCCATCGCCACGAGCGCGGCCCGCGTTGCGGGACCTACCGCCTGAGGACTGTCTCCCGGTTGAGACCTCACCGGTCCGGTAGGCAACCACCGCGACCGGTGCCATCGCCCTGCTGGCCGCAAGCAACCAACCAGGTTGGGAACTCCCGATGCCGGAATTGCACGGCAATCCCGAACAGACGCATCAGTCCTGCATAGGCCCAGTCCATTATTGAGTCCGACACGACCCCGGCAGAAAGTCCGGCACCGACCTGGGGACGCTAGCGACCAAGGGACACCTGCTAGGCGACCGACAGCCAGTCGCCGGGGTCCTCGGCACGGCGACGCAAGGGCTCGGCGTCTTGCCCGGGATCGGCCGCGCGGGACATCGGCGTTCTCGAATACCGATGGCAGACTAACGGGTGATCTTGCGCTACCGCGCCTGAAGTCCAGACCAGATACAGAAGTCGCCACTTTTGATCTCTGTTTATGGCGAATTAGCCATGACCGTTGGTCCGACGCCTACGGGACCGTGTCACTGGTCCCGGCCGGCTGGGCCAGTAAGGTCGTGGGTCAACCCGTGGATCGGTAATTTTGTACCGTCTCGTCGGCAGAATCGCTTGGATCTCGACAAGCCGTTGCCCGTCGGCATCGTCCAGCTCCCGTACCACCGGCCGGATCGCCGCCATGACCGAAGCCATGGCGAGCGCGAGGCCATCAATCCCGCGTCGAGTGTCGTGCCGATACCGAATGTGGTGCATCCCCGATTCTCGGATCGCGCGGGTCTCCTCGGCGCTGTCGAGTTGGGCGCTGTCGTTCGTGATCAGAGCGTCGTAACCCTTTCCGCTGGCATCGGGCAGCAGAAAACAGTCCTTCTTGCCCTTCCACCCTAAGTCTTGGACGTGGTCGACCTGGTGCTCCCGCAGCAGTCGGCGGAGCGGCTCGACGAGCTGTACGGGAACGTCCTCATCAAGCAGGAGCTTCATCGCGGGGTCAGGCGCCCGCCGGTTCTCGGTAGCCCTCGACGTAGCGGGCAAACGCGAGCGCTCCCCGAGCAGCGTCCGGACTCACGGCCGGATAGAACCCGGCGACGTCCTCTGCGCTGACCCCGTCCTCAAGCAAGCTCGCGACCAGGTCATAGGGCACCCGGGTGCCCGCGATCACCGGGTAACCACCACGAATCTCGGGATCCACCGCCACCCCCGGCTTCGGGCGGTACAGCGACACCACCTCACGTTCCTGGACACCGCGAAACGCGGCGAGGATGTCCACCAGCAGGCTCAGCACGGCCTTGCGCACCCGCTGCAACGGCACCTCCCGTGACCGCAGGTAAACAAAGGTCCGCAGCGCCACGACATCTCGGAAAGAATACGATACGCGAGACCTCGGCTTATGCAGCTCAGGCGACAGCAGCGGTGCCTCACTGGATCGGGACGACCGCCAGTACGACAACTGCCGAAGCGTCGCACCACTCAGCGCCGCGGCAACCACCGGCCGGTACGACACCGTGAACCCCCTTCAGCTCCCGGCCACCCTAGCTCCTCCCCCTGACAATGCGGCTGTCGCCACACGGCGAGGTCAGCGTGGCGCTCGCCGACGCCGTGGCCCTCTCGGTCGACGAGCTGGACACCATGCTCGCCGAAGGACAGCCGGTCGACCACGGACAATCAGGCAGCTCGGAGCTGCGGCGGGCCGGTGAGCTGCGCGATACGGACACTTCCCTCCCCCTGCCGGCTATCCCGAGTCGTGACGACCAGGCGACCGACGCTCGTGTCCCAGGGCAAGACTGCTCGCGGGTGGCAATCGCGACCCCTCGCCGGGGGCAATCTGGTGATCGGCGATCGGCGTTATCCTTCGCCGGTGGAGTGGACCGCGGCGAGGATCCGTCGGTTTCGTGAGGTGGGGTTGTGCCTGCCGCGGGATAAGTTCGCCAAAGAGTTGGGGTTCGCGAAGCGGACGGTCGGCAACGCTGAGAGCGGCACCCACTCGCCGAGCCTGGGCCTGCGCCGCGCGCTGGATGAGGCGCTGGAGAAAGCCACCGACGCGCAACGCGACCGCTTCCTCGCCGCGGACCACCGCCTCGCCCCAGCTGGTCGCGGAACCAATCCGACACTCGAATCCGTCGAGCTGCTACGCCGCACCGAGGCCACCGACCTCGGCACGAGCACCCTGGAACAGCTCGAGCAACAAGTCGAACGACTCGGCGTGGAGTACTTCACCGTCCCCCCAGCCGAATTCCGCGCGACAGTGCTGTCCTGGCGGCGATACGTCATCCGCCTACTCGAAAGCAAGCTGACACTGCGGGAACGCCACCACCTCCACGCGGTAGCCGGTTGGCTCTCCGGCCTCGTCGCCGAGGCGTCACTCGCGATCGGCGACGCGGCCGAGCCGCACTGCGCGACCGCACTCTCCCTCGCCCAGGAAGTAGGAGATACGCGCCTCGCCGGCTGGGTACGCGGCACTCAAGCACAAATCGCGCTATACACGGGCGACCCACGGGAGGCGGTCGCCTTCGCTCAAGCCGGCCGAGAGGTAGCACCGATCGGATCCACAGCCTTGGTCCGGTCCTGCACCCACGAAGCCCGCGCCAGCGCCCGGCTTGGAGATCGTGCCGGCACACAAGTAGGCCTGGACGCTGCTGATCATGCTTGGAATACGCTGTCGCAACCTCTGGTCCGGAGCATTTACTCGTTAGGCGACTCTTACCTTCCATACTGCGCGGCGACCGCCTTCGTCTGGCTCGGTGACCCAGCGAATGCCCGCATATGGGCAAGTCAGGCGGTTGAGCCGACAGGCGACAAACCAGAACCATCTGTTGGTCGGGCCACCGCGCGTATCGACTTGGCAATCGCGCTTGCGCAAGACTCTGAACTGGAAGAGGCATCAGCTACCGGACTTGACGCGCTGGACATCTGCGCCCACCGGCTGACGCTTCCAGCCAGAAGGCGAATAGAGGAACTTCTGGCGGCCCTGAGCCCGTTCACCGAGCCGTGCGTCGTTGAGCTGAGAGAACGGTGGCAGTGGATCTCCAGCTAGCGGGGAAGGCTGCGCTCATCACAGGAGGCAGTCGAGGGATCGGCCGGGCGGTCGCGCTGCGGCTGGCCGGTGAGGGCTGCTCAGTAGCGATATGCGCCCGTGGTCGCGAAGATCTCAACCGGACTGTCGGGGAACTACGGGACCATGGCGTGCGGGCCTGTGGCGTCCTTGCTGACGTGGGGCAGGAGGGTGAGGTCGAGCGCTTCGTCGCCGAGGCCGCCGCTGAGCTTGGTCGGGTGGATCTGCTAGTGGCCAACGCGGGTCCGAATGCCGGGGAACGAGGGTTCCTCGCCTCAACACCGGAGGACTGGCGACAGACATTCGAGCTCAACGTCGGGCACACTTCTCGCGCGATCCGTTCCTGCGTACCGCATATGCAACAGGCTGGCGGTGGTGCGGTGGTCATCATCGCCTCGATCTCGGGGTGGAAGCCCGCGCCTTATCCGCAGTACGGCTCAGCCAAGGCGGCCGAGATCTACCTCGCCATGGAACTCGGGCGTGAGCTGGCTCCCGAGGGGATCCGGGTGAACGCCGTCAGTCCGGGCTCCGTCCTGTCGCCTGGGGGTGACTGGGACTCCTTCCGGGACCGGGCTCCCGAACGCTTCGCACGGTTTATCGAGAGGGACTTCCCGTTCGGCCGTCTCGGTACGCCCGAGGAGGTCGCGGATGTGGTGACGTTCTTGCTGTCCGAGCGGGCTAGTTGGATCAGCGGCACTCAGATCCGCGTGGACGGCGCGCAGGGCCGCCCCACTCCCTCTGCCTGGTAGCCACCTCTCCGGCACCGCCGTCAACACGACCAGCCTCCGTCGGAGGCGATGACTTGGCCGGTGATCCAGTCGGCTTCGTCGCTGACCAGCCAGGCCACGAGCCGGGCGGTGTCGGTGGGGGTGCCCCAGCGCCCACCAGGGTTGCGCGCGGCGACAGCGGCTCTCGTGGCGGTGTCGGCGTAGCCGGTGTCGTTGGGGCCGGGGTCCACGCAGTTGACCGTGATGCCACGGGGCATGAGGTGGGCGGCGAGGCTGGGCGTAAGCTGGTGCAGCGCCCCTTTCGTGGCGATGTAAGGCAGCTCGGTGGGCATGGCCGAGTGGTACTGCCCGGAGGTGAACAACACCACCCGTCCACCTGAGCGCCCGTCGTGCCGCGCGGCGAAGGCCTGCACCAGCAGCAGCGTCGCCCGGGTGTTGACCGCGTAGCTGAGGTCGATCTCCCGCGCGGTCAGCTCCTCCAGCGTCTGGACGCTGCTGCGGGCGTGGTTGGCGACCACAACGTCGAGGTGCCCGAAGGCGCGGCAGGCGGCGTCCACGAGCCGGGCGGGGGCGTCGGGGTCGGCGAGGCCCGCACTGACGTGCTCGACCTGGCCGCCCTGCTCGCGGAGCTTGGTGGCCAGCGCCTCCGCGCCACCGGGGTCGGCACCCCACGGCTGCTCCGCGTCGTGTGGAGACCACGAGTGCAGCAACACCGCGGCGCCATCAGCGACGAGCCGCCGGGCCACACCGGCACCGATGGCGATCCGCCGACTGGCACCGGTCAGCAGGACGACGCGACCGTGCAAGGGCATGGCCGACGTCATGGCTCCTCCTCGTCGATGTGCGGATCCCGGAGTGAGCGCAGTCTCGCGTCTGGCCCAGCGCCGGGAACCGGTAGCGACTCAGTTCATTGAGGCGAACATGCCCCAGCGGGGACAGTCGGGCTGCGTCTTCGCGTAGGCCACCCGCCCGCCTGGTCATCGAGCTACCTGAACCGGGCATCAGCCGACCCAACCCCACTAAAGATTGTCGCTAACACTAACGACTGCGATTATCCAGCGCGTGTCGCGACCACAACACCCCACTCCATAACCAACCTCACGACGCGCCGACCAAGCGGGCCCGCACTGGCGGGCGAGGCTCACAGCCGTGAACTCGACGAGACCGACCTAAAACAGGCCCGAAAACGTCCGTGGCGTCGAGTTCACGGACAGTACCGACCGCGCACTGGCTACGCCGCCACCACGCGCAGCTGTGGTTACGGAGCTGCACGTGCCGGTGGCGCGCCATGTGCACGTGCAGCCGAGATTCATGGGGGCCGCTCCGTGTCCTGGTACCCCAGCGAATGCAGCCGTCGCGTTCTCGCGGCCCCGTCGTGATGTCGATGACCTTCACCAACCGATGACCCAGCGTGACGGACCCGCTGGACTCCTTGACGTCGCAAGGATCCTTGGCCCTGAGCGAGGACCAAAGCCAACGTGATGTATCAGCGCGGCGGTGCGCGGGCTCCTCGTGGTGACAAGCAACGCCGCACGGGAAAGAGATTCCATGACCGAGCAACCGCAGGTCCAGCCACATCAACGTTCGGCTGCCCAGGATGCCGCAGGGCTGGGGAGTTGGCAGGTGGTGCCGTTCCTGTCCGAGGTGCTAGCGGTGCATGCGGTGCTGCTGCCCACCGGAAAGGTGCTCTTCGCGGCCGGCTCCGGTAACAGCGCGGTGCGGTTCGCGGACCCGAACTTCGGTGACACGGCGTTGCGGTTCTGGACCAGCGTGGTGTGGGACCCCACAGTGAGCTCACCCCCGGAGGCGGGTTTCTCCCATCCGGCCACTCCGCGCGATGCCCAGGGCAAGGTGCTGGATCTCTTCTGCGGCGGGGAGACTCTGCTGGCCGACGGCCGGGTGCTGTCCGCTGGCGGCACCCAAGGGTACCCGGGTGGCGCCACGCAGTTCGCCGGGCGGGCGGACACCATGGTATTCAGCCCGGTCACCCAACAGTGGGCGGTGGTGCGGCCGATGGCGCACGGCCGTTGGTACCCCAGTGTGATCATCTTGGGGGATGGGCGGGTGCTGGCCATGGCCGGGCTCGACGAGAGCGCCCTGGGGACGCGTAACACCACAGCGGAGAGCTTCTTCCCGGCGGCCGACTACTGGCAACAGCTGGCCATGCCTCTCGGGTTCGAGGGCCTGCCGTTGTACGCACACCTGTACCTGCTTGCCGATGGGTCGGTGTGCTACGCCGGCGGGCACATGGACGATGGGCCCGCCGCCCCGCTGCGACTGGACCTCACCCGCAGCCCGGCCACCGTCACCCCGGTAGCGGGCCTTACCCGGGTCGATGCCCGGGACCAGTGCGCCAGCGTACTGCTCCCGCCCGCTCAGGATCAGAAAGTGATGATCATCGGTGGGGCTCCGGGGGGCGGTAACGCCATCGCCGATGTGGATTTCATCGAATTCACCCAACCGGTGCCGGCCTACCACACAGTGGCTCCGCTGTACTCGGCCCGCAAGCACCCCAATGCCACCCTGCTACCCTTCCGCAC
>JBOHFY010000347.1:0-10449 GCA_050699895.1 Pseudonocardiaceae bacterium | reverse complement strand
TCGCTCGGGAGACCATCCGCGCCATCCGCAAGGACGTGCTGGCCAAGTGCTACGGCGGGGACATCACCCGCAAGCGCAAGCTGCTGGAGAAGCAGAAGGAGGGCAAGAAGCGGATGAAGACCATCGGGCGGGTCGAGGTCCCGCAGGAGGCCTTCGTCGCCGCTTTGTCCACCGACGACTCGGCGAAGCCCGGCAAGAAGTAGCCGACGCGGAATTGTCGGTGGTCCGTGGCAGGCTTGGCGCAACCTGAAGGGAAGGGGGACCATGACGCTATGAGCGCCCAGACAGCGTCAACTCAGACAGAGGCAACTCAGACAGCCGCAACACCGTCTGGCTTTGCCGGGGTCGCCGCAGGTCACCCGTTCACGGTGCACGACCTGGAGGCGATGCCCGATGACGGCCACCGCTACGAGCTCATCGACGGGGTACTCATCGTGACCCCGGCTCCTGGCTGGCATCACCAGCAGGGCAGTGGTGCGCTGTTCGTGCAGCTCTGGAATGCCTGCACAGCAGAGTTCCGGGTGCTCTCGGCGCCCTTCGGTGTCCAAACCTCGATCCGCAACGAGCTCCAGCCCGACATTCTGGTGGCCCGCTACGTTGACCTCACACCGAAGAACCTGCCGGTAGCGCCGGTGCTCGCGGTCGAGGTGCTGTCGGCGAGCACCGCGCTCAACGATCTGAACAACAAGAAGGCCGCGTACGAGCGGATGGGAACCACGTCGTACTGGGTGGTCGACCCGGAGCCGCCTGGCGGTCTTACCGTGTTCGAGCTCGACCCGAAGGGTCGATACGCGGAAGTCGCGAGCGTCCGCGGGGACGAGAAGTTCACCGCCGAGCGACCGTTCCCGATCACCATCATTCCGGCCCGGCTCCTGGACGGCCTGTTTCAATAGCGGATCAGCGTGTAAAGACGATCTTGCCGGCTGTGTGGCCCTCAAGCATGGCTTGGAAGGCCTGCTTGGCGTCGGACATCGGTAGCTCGGCGCCGATGTGCGGGCGTAGGCCGGTGACGTCCAGGAAGGACAACAGGTCGCTCAGCTCGTCACGGGTGCCCATGGTGGAGCCGATCATCCGCAGCTGCAGGAAGAACAGCCGGTGCAGCTCGGCGTGATCGGCGTCGCCGGTGGTGGCGCCCGAACAGACGATGACGCCCCCCGGTTTGAGCGACTTCGTCGAATGTGACCACGTGGCCTTGCCGATGGTCTCGAATACCCCGTCGACCCGCTCGGGTAGCCGAGCGCCGGGCTCGAACGCCTGGTGCGCGCCTAGTGAGCGGGCCAGTTCGCGCTTGTCCTCGGTGCGCCCGGTCACCCAGACTCGCATCCCGGCGGCCCGGCCGAGCTGCACCAGGGCGGTGGACACCCCACCGGAGGCGCCCTGCACGAGCATGGTCTGCCCGGGCCGCAAACCGGACTTCACGAACAGCATTCGGTAGGCGGTGAGCCAGGTCGTGCTCAGGCAGGCGGCCTCGGGGAAGGTCAGTGAGGCCGGCTTGGGCAGCACATTGCGCGCTGGCACGACAACGGTGTCGGCGAAGCTGCCCTGCAGCTTCTCGGTGAGCAGCGTGCGGTGCGGGTCGAGGGTCTCGTCGCCGATCCAGCCCGGGCTGCTGATGACGGAGTGCAGCATCACCTCGGACCCATCGGGCAGCACGCCGGCGCCGTCGCAGCCCAGGATCATCGGGAATTGCTCGGGTTTGATGCCCACTCCGCGCAGCGTCCACAGGTCGTGCAGGTTCAGGCTAGCTGCCGTGACGGTGACGGCCACGTGGCCGTCGGGTACCTCTGGGTCGGGGCGTTCGCCAATCCGCAGGGAAGCCAGCGGGTTCTGAGGGTTCGGCTCGGTGGCGTAGATGGCGAACATGGCACCCAACCGTAATGCCCACAGCCGCAGGGCACCCGTCGGCGAGCTACCCTGCGGCTGTGTTGTGGGCGGAGTGGGACGCGGTGAGTCGCTGGTGGGACGGGGTTGAGCTGTGGCTCACCCAGCTTGGGTTCGCGTTGCAAGTGGCCCTGCTCATGCTGGTGCTGCTGCCGGTCTGCTGGTGGGCCGCCCGGGCGCTGGACTGGGCGGTTGGCCTGATCTTCGAACGGTTCGGTCACCGCTACGCCGTGGACGCGGAGGACCCGGGGGAGTCCCGGTGAGCTCCCGCCGTCGGGTCAGCGCAGCGCTGATCGGCCTGCTCGTGCTGGTGGCCGGCGGCGCCCTGGGGCGCCACGCGCTGTCCGCGTCACCCGGCGGTGACCGGCCCTCGGTGGTCGCCTCAGCGGCCGGCCTGCCGGTCCGGGCTTTGTCGCAGCTACCGCCGCAGGCCGCGCAGGTGTGGGGGCTGATCCAGCACGGCGGCCCGTTCCCCTACCGGCAGGACGGGGTGGTGTTCGGCAACCGGGAGCGGCGCTTGCCGCCGCGGCAGTCCGGCTTCTACCGGGAGTACATCGTCCCGACACCGGGAGAGCACGACCGGGGCTCCCGCCGCCTGATCACCGGCGGTGCCGCCGAGCTGTACTACACCGGCGACCACTATGTATCCTTCGTCACGGTCGATCCGAAGCGGTAAAGCCCTGCTGCCCGACGCGTGACCGCTCTGACCGTCATTCGGAGCCGAATGGCGCCCGAGCCCAGGACGGCGGGCGTTTCTCGGTGAAGGCGCGGATGCCTTCTTGGGCCTCTGCTGAGGCGAAGCGTGCGGCGGACAGTTCACACATGGCCGCGAAGTCCGGCGCGAGGCGGCGGCGCAGCAGCCGCTTGGTCAAGGCCAGCGCCTGGGGTGCACCCTTGGTGAGCATTCCGGTGTAGCGGTTCACCTCGGAGTCAAGCTGGTCGGCCGTTACCGCGCTGTTGAGCAGGCCCAGGGCGAGCGCCCGGGTGGCGTCGAAAGTCTCCCCGGTGAGGAACAGCTCGTGCGCCGCGTGGGGCAGCAACCGGGGAAGCACGGTCACCGAGATCACCGCCGGCACCACACCGAGGCGCACCTCGGTGAACGCGAACGTGGCGTGTGCTGCCGCGATGGCGATGTCGGCGGCCGTGACCAGGCCGATCCCGCCGGCCCGGGCGTGCCCGGCCAGCTTGGCGACCACCGGTTTCGGATGCGTCCAGATCTTCTCCAGGATGGGGGGCAACTCGTTGACCGCCGCCGGGGGCTCGGTGAGGTCCATCCCGGCGCAGAACACCGGACCGGTGTGGTCGAGCACCACCACCCGCACTGACTCATCGTCGGCGGTGCGCTCCAGGGCGTCCATCAGTCGAGCGCGCAGCGGTGTGGACAGCGCGTTGCGGTTGGTGGGGGAGTCCAGCGTGATGGTGGCGATCCCGGATCGCACGGCCAAGTGCACCAGCTCGGCGGTCATGGTGACGACCGTAGACGCCTGCCAGGATCCGGTCTGTTCGATCACTATGGTGCGATGACCTGGACCAGACTGTCGAGTCCGATGAAATTGTCCGGGTTCCGCGTGACCAGGATGAGACCGTGGGCAACCGCGCGCTGCTGAGATCATCGAAGAGGGCACCGCGCGGTCGGTACGGGACGCGCGCCACGAGCAGTCGCTCTTCGACTCAGCCGGGGCATGCTGCATCCCGGTGAGCCGGCGGTATCAGTGGTCGGGTCCCGGCGGGTCTGCGACCAGAGCTTGGACTCGGCACCGGGATCAACCGCGTTTACCCCGCCGCGAACCGGGATCCCCAGGAGTGCATCGCCCGTATTGGCCTGGTGCTGTCCCAGTTCTGGCCCGATGCTCCGGCCACCAAGAAGTCATTCCCGCTTCGCAACTCCACAATGAGCGGTTACGGTCAAGCCACGATCGTCGTTGAGGCTGGTGAGACCAGCGGCGCCCGAATCCAGGCGCGGGTGGGTGTCGAGCACGGCCGGGCGGTGATCCTCCGCGACCGCGTGGTGCGGGCGAACGACTGGGCTGCGGCGCAGGCCTGGCGTGTACGTCGTATCGAGAGTGGACGAGGTGCTGGACGTTGTCACCGCGCTGCGTCCTGATCTCGATGACGTCCTGGGTGGCGTGCTCGCCGTCGACGGATGAGCATTGGGAGCCGCCTGTCCGCCGCTGGGTGCAGGACGGTCCGCAAGCGGCTGGTCGCGGATGTCGGCGGCTTCCTGCGCAATGTGGTGCGCGAGCCGCACGTGACGTGTGCGGTATGCGCGACTCCGTTCAAACCTGCCTTCGATCTGTGCCTGCGCTGCCGACGTGACCAGCAGGAATGTGGCGACGCTCTGGCGGATCTCGTGGTGCCTGTCCGCTACGCGATCCGGGGGCGCCAGTCCGGGTACCTCATGCATAGCTACAAGGACATCGAAGCGCCCGCCAGGCACAACCAGACCGTACTCAGCCTACTGCTGCTCGTTGTCTTAGACCTCCATGGAAGGTGCATCGCGCACCGGTTTGGCCACGATGTCGATGCCTGGGCGTTTGTGCCGTCCGTTCGGACCGACAAGCATCCGCTTCATGCGGTGGCCAAGCGAGCGGGCCTGACGTTACGCGAGATCGAGTTTGTGACCGGTGAGCACGCGGATCCGGAGCAGCGATCGACCAGCGCAGATCGGTTCACGCTCATCGCGAACAGTCATGTGCAATGTCGTCGCGTTCTGCTCCTTGAGGGTACCTTGAAGATACCTTGAGAATACATTGACCACCGGCGGCAACGCCCAGTCCGCGACCCTCGCGCTTCGTCACGGCGGAGTGGCGAGCGTGACAATTGTGGCGCTTGCGCGGTGGCTGACACCGTGGCGTGCGGCTGTATCTGGTGGTAGCGGTTGCGGATCAGACCGACACTGTGGACCGAGTTCACGCCCTCGGTGAGCTGGACCGCCTTGATGCTCCATGGCTATGGCGGCGTCCAGGTCACGCTGATTCCCGGCCGAGCCAGATTCTCGGCTAGGCGGATCAGGTAGCCCAGCTAGCCACGGGGGAGCGCGGGCATCAGCCTGATGGCGCGCCCGGTTACTCTAGACACGTGACGTTTCGGGATACTCCAACATTGGTGCGTCGGCTCACCATCTCCATCGCATTCGCGGGTTTGCTTCTTCTTTGTCTGCGGGCCCCCAGCTTCGCGACCACGAATGCGCCCCCTTCCGGGCATCCCAGCCTGTCTCTTGTACCATCCTCGGGAACCTCTGGCGCCAGAGTCACGGCTACTGGTGAGGGCTACTGCGGGTCGGGGCCGGTCGCGCTGTCGTGGGATAACACAAAGCCGCTTGTGAACGGTACGGCGGATGAACTAGGCAGGATCTCGCTCACCTTCACTGTGCCCGAGGCTGAACCTGGGGGGCACACGGTTACCAGTACTAGTGAGTGTGGTGGAACGACGGCGATCTTTACTGTCCATGGAGGGCTACCAACTTCATCATCGCCACCGCCAACGACGACACCACCACCACCGAAGCCGACGCAATTGCCACGGCTAACGCCACCGCCACCGGAATCGGCACCACCGGCACCGCTGCCGCCAATGACAACACCGGCGCCGCTAACAGAACCGGCGCCAACGCCAACAGAACCGACGACACCGACAACGCAGCCAGTGGGGCCAGGGTCGACAGCTCTCCCGACAGTACCGCCTGGCAGCACCTTGGCGCTATACCAGCAAATCATCGAGCGTGAGCTCCAACCTGGTTTGATCCTTTACAATCCCCCGACGCGAATGCTAGTCGGCGAGGAGAATCGCGTTGAGGTACGGATTTCCCGCGAACTCTCTAAAGGATTCTCCGAAGGCCTCCAGGGCAAGGGAGATCCTCGTGTCGAGAAATTGCTTGTTGGCACTCGCATGAGAGCAAAATTGGAAGGTGATGAATTCGAAATAACTATGATCGGTTCGGATGTTCAACAACTGGCGGCTACGGGCTTCCTGGAGTGGCGATGGGAGGTGACGCCGACGACTTCCGGGAGTCGTTCGTTATTTTTCACCATTTCGGCACTGTATGGTGATGATCTAATTGAGCAGAAAGTTCTTGAGCGGCGAGTCGACGCTACGGTCAATCCTGTTTATTCATTTAAAAAATGGATAGGAGAAAACTGGGGGCCACTGATTGCCGCAGTTGTCGGCATTGTTGGAATTGCTGAGGCGTATCGCCGAATGCGGCGTAAGGACAGTGGTGAATGATTGGCGAAGAATCGTCAAGATTTGAGTAGGCCAGGGGAGCCTGGGGATTTTCCTTGGGTCGGTGCACGGTGGCTTTCGTGCTGGGGGTGGCGCCTGTGGGGCGGCGGGCAGCGCCTGCGGCCACGGCCAGCAGCGTTGGTGTTTGCCATCACGCGGCGTCCCGAGCCGGATCAATGCCGACCAGGCCGGCGGCGAGGGTGTTGCCGTCTGCGGCGTCGATGACGAGGAAGCCGCCGGTGTGGCGGTTGGTGGCGTAGGGGTCCACGGCCAGTGGCTGGGCGAGGCGGATGCGGGCGCCGCCGATCTCGTTCAGTTCTAGCGTGGCCGGTGGCGCGGTGTGGTGCAGGGTGTGGAGGTCCAGTCGTCCGGTCAGTTCGGTGACGATCGCCTGGACGGTGCGGGTGCCGTGCTTGACCAGCACCCGCGCGCCGGCCCGTAGCGGCTGGTCGGCCAGCCAGCACAGGTCGGCGTTGAGTTCGGTGACTACCCGCGGCGTCTGCGCTGGACGGGCCAGCACCTCGCCGCGCCCGACGTCGATGTCGTCGGCGAGCAGCACGGTGACCGACTGCCCGGCGGTGGCGCGCGGCAGCGGGCCGTCGGGGGTGTCGATGCCGACAACGGTGGAGCGGCCTCCGGAGGGCAGGGCGATGACGTCGTCGCCGATCTCGAGTACCCCGGAGGCGACCCGGCCGGCTAGCCCGCGGTAGTCGGGGTGCGACGCGGTGCGGGGTCGCAGCACCAGCTGCACCGGGAAGCGCATCGGCTCGGCCACCGCCTCCCGCCCGGTGGGCACCACCTCCAGGTGCTCCAGCAGTGTCGGCCCCGAATACCACGGGGTGCGTGGGCTTCGAGCGGCGACATTGTCACCGTGCAGCGCCGACACCGGAACGGTTACCACATCCCGCACACCCAGCGAGCGAGCCACCGCCGCGAACTCCGCCTCAACATATCGAAACGTGGGCTCGGAGAAGTTCACCAGGTCCATCTTGTTCACCACAAGCACTACGTGCGGCACTCGCAGGAACGCCATGACGGCGAGGTGCCGGCGGGTCTGCTCGACCAGGCCGTTGCGGGCGTCGACCAGCACCACGGCGAGCTCGGCGGTGGAAGCCCCGGTGACGGTGTTGCGGGTGTACTGCACGTGCCCGGGGCAGTCGGCCAGCACGAATGTGCGGGTCGGGGTGGCGAAGTAGCGGTAAGCGACGTCGATGGTGATGCCCTGCTCCCGCTCGGCGCGCAGCCCGTCGGTGAGCAGCGCGAGATCCAGCTCCACACCGCCGCGGGCGCGAGTGGCCCGGTCCACCGCGGCGAGCTGGTCAACCAGGATCGACTGGGTGTCGTGCAGCAACCGACCGACCAGAGTGGACTTGCCGTCGTCGACGGACCCGGCGGTGGTCAGCCGCAGCAGGCTGGTCATCAGAAGTAGCCCTCGCGTTTGCGGTCCTCCATCGCGGCCTCGGAGAGCCGGTCGTCGGCCCGGGTGGCGCCGCGCTCGGTGATCTGGCTGGCGGCCACCTCGGCGAGCACCTGGTCAATGGTCCCAGCCGTAGACTCCACCGCGCCGGTGCACGAGGCGTCCCCGACGGTGCGATAGCGCACCGACGTGGTGAGTACCCGCTCGCCCTCGCGCGGACCGCCCCACTCGCCGGCGGTTAGCCACATCCCGTCCCGGGCGAACACTTCGCGCTGGTGGGCGTAGTAGAGGTCCGGGATCGGGACGTCGCGGCGGGCGATGTAGCGCCAGACATCCAGCTCGGTCCAGTTGGACAGCGGGAAGACCCGGACGTGCTCACCGGCGGTGTGCCGGCCGTTGTAGAGGTTCCACAATTCCGGACGCTGCCGGCGGGGATCCCAGCCGCCGAAAGCGTCGCGCAGGCTGACGATGCGTTCCTTGGCCCGCGCCCGGTCTTCGTCACGGCGGGCGCCGCCGAAGACGGCGTCGAAGCGATGGGAGTTGATGGTGTCCAGCAGCGGCACGGTCTGCAGCGGATTGCGGGTGCCGTCCGGGCGCTCAGTCAGCCGCCCGTCCTCGATCCAGTCCGGCACCGCCGCCACGTGCAGCCGCAGCCCCAGATCCGCGACCAGGCGGTCCCGGTAGGTGATCACCTCGGGGAAGTTGTGCCCAGTGTCCACGTGCAGCAGCGGGAACGGCAGTGGCGCCGGGTGCAGCGCGCGCAGCGCCAGGTGCAGCAGCACCGCGGAGTCCTTGCCGCCGGAGAACAGCAGCACCGGCCGGTCGAACTCGGCGACCACCTCGCGGATGATGTGCACCGCCTCGGACTCCAGCGCCGCCAGATGATCGATCTCTCCGGTAGCCGGTGCTGTCATGATCCCCGCCACGTCACAACCCCTCGTGGCGGGCTCATCCGTGGATCCCGCACTCGGTCTTGGCTGAGCCGGCCCAGCGCCCGGCTCGGGGGTCTTCCCCGGCGGCCACCGCCCGGGTGCACGGGGCGCAGCCGATCGACGGGTAGCCGGCGGCCACCAGCGGGTTGACCAGAATGCCGTGCTCGGCGATGTAGTCCTCGACGTCGGCGTCGCTCCAGGACGCCATCGGGGCGACCTTGACCTTGCCCCGCTGGGCGTCGTAGGACACCACCGGCGTGCCGGCTCTAGTCGGTGCCTCGACCCTGCGCAACCCGGTAGCCCAGGCGTCGTAGCGCTCCAGCGCGCGCTCCAGCGGCGCCACCTTGCGCAACCCGCAGCACCGGTCGGGATCGCGGTCATGCAGCTGGGGGCCCTCCGAGGCGTCCTGCTCCGCGACGGTCTGCCGGGGTGTCACAGTGATCAGGTTGATGTCGTAGGCCGCCGCGACGGCGTCCCGGGTGCCCAGTGTCTCGGCGAAGTGGTAGCCGGTGTCCAGGAACAACACGTCAATTCCCGGAGCGACCCGGGACACCAAGTGCACCAGCACGGCGTCCTGCATGGACGACGCCACCGCGAACCGGGTACTGAAGGTCCGCGCCGCCCAGCGCACGATCTCCTGTGCTGGCGCGGAGTCCAGCTCGCGGCCGGCGCGGCGCGCCAGCTGCTCCAGATCGACGGTCACCGCGCCACCTCCCCGATCGATACCGCGGCTATTCCCGCCAAGCGGACGACGAACACCCGCTGGCAGTCCGCGCAACGCCAGGCCGAGGGTGGTTCCGCCGTGGGCCGCAGGTCCTCCTCGCCGCAGTACGGGCAATAGAACGGAACCGCCCTAGTTTCCGTCATCCCAGACTCAGGCATCACACCCTCGGTCATCACAACCTCCGTCATCGCACAGTGTCCTCGTCGGCGCGAGCCACCCACTGCGCGAACCGCTCGCCCGGCGCGCGTGCCCGCACGTAGTTGCGGACCACCCGCTCCACGTAGCCGGCCAGCTCGCCTGCGGTCACCTTGTGCCCGCGCAGCTTGCGGCCGAAGCCGCTGTCCAGGCCGAGCCCGCCGCCCAGGTGCACCTGGAAGCCCTCGACCTGGTTGCCCTCGGCGTCGGTGACTAGCTGGCCCTTGAGCCCGATGTCGGCGACCTGGATCCGGGCACAGGAGTTCGGGCAACCGTTGAGGTGCACCGAGACCGGGGTCTCCAGAGTGGACTGGACGTCCGCGAGCCGCCGCTCCAGCTCGGCGACCAGCGTGACGGCCCGGTTCTTGGTCTCTACAATGGCCAGCTTGCAGAACTCGATGCCAGTGCAGGCCATCACCGAGCGCCGCCACGGGGTGGGGTCGGCCCGCAACCCGAGCCGGCCCAGCTCGGTAACCAAGCCGTCCACGTCGGACTCGGCGATGTCGAGCACGACGAGTTTCTGGTACGGGGTCAGCCGAACCCGGGCGGACCCCGCCCGTTCGACGGCCTTGGCCACGTCGACCAGCGTGGTGCCCGAGACGCGCCCGGCCATCGGGGCGAGTCCGATGTAGCACTTGCCGTCGCGCTGGCGGTGCACACCGATGTGGTCGATCGGCGCGGGCGGCGGCTGCGGCGCGGGGCCGTCGACGAGCGCGCGGTGCAGGTACTCGGTCTCCAGCACCTCGCGGAAGCGCTCCGCGCCCCAGTCGGCGATGAGGAACTTGATCCGGGCGCGGTGGCGCAGCCGCCGGTAGCCGTAGTCGCGGAACAGCCTTGTCACCGCGGCCCAGACCTCGGGCACCTCGTCTCGCGGCACCCAGGCGCCCAGCCGCTGCGCGATCTTCGGGTTGGTGGACAGTCCGCCGCCGACCCACACATCGAAGCCCGGCCCGTGCTCAGGGTGTACCACCCCGACGAAGGAAATGTCGTTAATCTCATGCGCGACGTCCTGCAGACCGGAGATCGCGGTCTTGTACTTGCGGGGCAGGTTGGAGAACTCGGGGCTGCCGACGTAGCGC
>JBOHFY010000346.1:0-8206 GCA_050699895.1 Pseudonocardiaceae bacterium | reverse complement strand
GGCGCAAGGGCAGCACCACACCCACGACAAGAAGCACCAGACCCAGCGCGAACAGGACGGTTCCCTGGATCCGGCGGCGGTGCGGCCGGCTGCGCATCCGGGCGCCCCGGACGTTCGACGCGAACTTGGGGTCCTCTGCATAGAGCGCGCGCTCGATCTGGTCGAGCAGCCGCTGCTCGTGCTCGGAGAGTGGCATCGCTCCTCCTCCGGCACTCCGTGGTCGATATAGGTTGCCGATGTGGTGTCCAACCCCGACGGTAGTACCTGCGGCCACCGGGTACCTACCGTGGGCTCCTACCGTCGAGGATACGAGCCTGCGGCGGTATGGACTAGCGGATCCGGTTACCCGATTCAGGGGAGAGCGGCGTTTCCCCGCGACCGGACCGCGCTGGCGCCTCCAGCAAGGTGGCCAGCCGCACGGCGGCGCTGCCGACCCGGGACCGCGCGGCGTCTACCGCGCGGTCGGCGTCCGGCCAGTTCGCCGTGGTCCACTGCGCCCCCACGCTCGCACTGCCACCGTCCAGGGTGAGCTGCTCAGTCGCCCCGCCCCGGACCAGTTGTTCCATCCGCACACCTAGCAACCGGACGGCCGCCTCTCGGGGCAGATTACCGTCTAGCAGGTCGGCGGCTACCGCGAACACCCCGTGCGCGGAGTCAGTCGGATCAGCCAGGGTCCGGGAGCGGGTGACGGTGGTGAAATCAGGGTAGCGGATCTTCAGCGCGATGGTGCGCCCGCGCAAGCCACGGCAACGTAGCGCAGCCGTGGCGCGATCGACCAGCCGCAGCAGCTCGCGCCGCAACACCACCCGGTCAGTCACATCCTGGGCGAAGGTCTCCTCCGCCCCCACGGACTTCTCCGGCGCGTCGGGCACCACTGGCCGCTCGTCCCGGCCGTTGGCGAGCTCGTGCAGGTGCTGGGCGCAGGCGACACCCACGGCGCGCCGCAAGGCGGGCAGTGGTGTGCTCGCCACGTCGGCCACAGTGGCGCATCCGAGCCGACGCAGCGCCTGCGCGGTGCGCTGGCCCACTCCCCACAACGCGGACAGTGGCAGCGGATGCAGGAACTCGAGCACACCGTCGGCGGGCACCACGAGCAGCCCGTCCGGCTTGGACCGCCCGGAGGCGAGCTTGGCGAGTGACTTGCTCGGGGCCACCCCCACCGAGCAGGTCACCCGGTGCGCGTCATAAACCTGGCCGCGAATCCACTCCCCGATCCCGGCCGGGCTCATCCCCAACCTGCGCACGGACCCGCCGACGTCGAGGAAGGCCTCGTCCAGGCTCAGCGGCTCGACCAGCGGGGTGATCTCACGAAACAGCGCCATCACCCCTCGGGAGACCTCCGCATAGCGGGGGAAACACGGCGACACGAACTCCGCTTGCGGACACAGCCGGCGGGCCTGGGCAACCGGCATCGCCGAGCGGACCCCGAACGCCCGGGCCTGGTAGCTCGCCGAGAGCACGACGCCGCGGTCCCCGGCCGGGTTGCTGCCGCCCGCCACCACCACGGGCCGTCCGGCCCGCTCAGGACGTTCGCGAACCTCGACTGAGGCATAGAAGGCATCCATGTCGACATGCAGCACGGGGCAGCCTCGATCGCAGGCGCGGCTGGTCAGCACGCGCCGTGAGAGGTGCACGAACTCCTGTTCGATATCGTCCATATTAGCCGGCTAGCCGGCTAATAGCCGGGCGCCGGGCCAGCGCGTGCAGTCGGCTGGCGATGTCGCGCAGGGGTGCTCGCTCGGCTGCGGCCAGCTCCAGCTCAGCGAGCGCCTCAGCTGCCCCGGGATGGGCCTCCAGCACGCCGCCAGGCACCAGGTCGGCAACCACCCCATCGCCCTGCACCAGCTCGACGCCCAGCCCGCTGGCCGCTAGCAGCGCGATGAGACCATCGGTATCGAAGCGGCGCAGTATGGGGTCAGTCCCGCCGAGCCTGCCGGCCGGATCGTCAAGCACACGGCGGGCCTGCGCCAGCCGTCCAGCCAGCGCGCGAGCCAGCACCGCCGCGTACCGGTTAGCCACCAGGACTGATACCGCGCCACCGGGGGCCGTGGCGTCGGCTAGCGCCCGCACCGCCCTGGCGGGATCCTCGACCACCTCGAGTACACCGTGCCCGAGAACGAGGTCGGCGCTAGCCGCCCCAACAGCGTCGGCCAGCGAGTCGGCGTCGCCCTGAACTGGGCTCACCAACCGCTGGACTCCGGCATCGGCGACCCGACGGTGCAGCGTGGCCAGCGCGTTGGGGCTTGGTTCTACCACCGTCACCAGGCAGCCGGATCGGGCCAGTGGCACGGCCCAGACGCCGCTGCCACCGCCGACGTCCAGTACCCGGGGAGCGACGCCCAGCCGTCGACGTGCTGCGGCGACCTCAGCCTCCAGCGCGCGGCGCACGGCACAGGCTCGCATGGGTTGCCCGGATCAACCCTGCCCGAGCTGTGGCTGGTTGTTCGGGGGCAGGACCTGCTGCGGCGAGGCGGGCGGTGGCGCCTGCTCACCGGCGGTCACCTCACCCGCGACCGATGCCCCACGCATGGAGGCGCGGATCTGCTCCAGCCGGGACCGACCCGCCATGTCCAGCGTGGACTGCTGCACCTCCAGCATCCGGCCCTGCACGGAGTTCTGGGCCAGCTCGGCGGACCCGAGAGCGGTGGCGTAACGGCGCTCGATCTTGTCCCGGACCTCGTCGAGGGATGGCGTGTTGCCCGGCGCGGACAGCTCGCTCATCGAGCGCAGCGAGGCGGACACCTGCTCCTGCATCTTCGCCTGCTCCAGCTGGGAGAGCAGCTTGGTCCGCTCCGAGAGCTTCTGCTGCAGCACCACAGCGTTGCGCTCGACCGCCTGCTTGGCCTGGCCGGCCGCCTGCAGGGACTGGTCGTGCATCGTCTTGAGATCCTCCACGGACTGCTCCGCTGTCACCAGCTGGGTGGCGACAAGCTCAGCGGTCTGCTCGTACTGCTGCGCCTTGACCTCATCGCCCCTGCCCCGCGACTCGTCAGCGAGCACCAATGCCTGCCGGGCCGAGGACTGCAGCTTCTCGATCTCACCGAGCTGCCGGTTGAGCTTCATCTCCAGCTGACGTTGGTTGCCGATGACGGCGGCGGCCTGCTGAGACAGCGCCTGGTGCTTGCGCTGCTCATCCTCAACGGCCTGCTGGATCTGTATCTTGGGATCGGCGTGCTCGTCAATCTTGGACGAGAACGCCGCCATAAGGTACTTCCAGCCCTTCACAAACGGGTTGGCCATCTCTTCCGCTGCCTCTCCTCGTGACCAATCAGGCCCGGCTTCGCCGCACCAGACCAGCGCCCCACCAGACCATGGAGCCGCGTGCTGACTCCATCGTGTCAGGTGCGCGGCGACGCTTCCACCGACCCCAGGCAGAACTAGGGATTACCCCTGCTCTGGCCCCACCTCGCCAGCTCAGGCCGCGACCAGCTCGGCCGCGAGGGTGTCGGGCACCTCGGGCAAGTACACCGGGCCGAGATCGTCGGCCACCCGCCGCAACAGCTCGTCCAGCGGTAGGTCAAGCGCATCACAGATCGATGCGAGGAGCTCGCTGGATGGCTCCTTGCGGCCCCGCTCCACCTCAGAGAGATAGCCCAGACTCACCCGGGCCACCCGAGACACCTCACGCAGCGTGCGGTGCTGCGAGGTCCGCGTCCGGCGCAGCCGATCGCCGATGGCCTCCCGCAACAGCGGCATCGCGTGTCCTCCCGGGTGTTGGCCGGCCTACTCCAACCGGCTTGCTTGCTCCCTACCGTACTCACCGGCCGGCTGGCCGGCTCTCCGCCGTGGGCGAACGACACGCCCCCGCGCACAACGGCGCCTGCCCACCGACCACGTGCGCCAGCGGTCACGGCAGCGCGACGGCTCGGCGACCGGAGGCGCGCAGCCTCAGCGCCCGCGCCACATAGTCAATGCCGGTGAGCACGGTGAGCAGTACCGCGATGCCCATCGCCGCCCAGCGCACCGGATGGGCCACCAGCGGGAGCGGCAGCACGTAGAGCTCGATCGCGACGGCTTGCGCGAACGCCTTCGCCTTGCCACCGCGGCTGGCCGGGATCACCCCATACCGCAAGACCCAGAAGCGCAGCGCGGTGACCCCCAGTTCGCGCACAGCGATCAGTACGGTGATCCACCACGCCAGCTCGCCCAACATGCTCAGGCCCACCAGCGCCGCCCCGATGAGTACCTTATCCGCGATCGGATCAGCGATCGTGCCGAACTTGGTGATCAGACCGCGACGCCGAGCCAGGTCGCCGTCGAGCCGGTCGGTGAGCGACGCGACGCCAAATACCACCGCCGCAGTGACCCGCCACCCCGGAGCGCTACCGCCCCTGGTGAACAAGGCGAGCACGAACACCGGCATCAGCACCATTCGTGACATGGTCAGCAGGTTGGCCAGGTTCCACAGCGGGACTTTGGTTGCCGGTGGCGGGCTCACGGCACGCCGCCGGCCGGGGCAAGCAGCTCCATCGGCTCGACGACCAGGTCGACACCCTCAGCGGCGATCACCCGGCAACGCACCACGTCGCCGAGCGCGAACGCGTCCGCTCCCGAGCCGGTGATCACGCACTCGCCGTCCACCTCGGGGGCCTGGTGCTCGGCGCGCCCAAGCGCCTGCGCCTCCGCACCGGTCCTGGCGCCGGAATCCGGCTGGGCAAGAGCCTCCACCAGCACGTCCACGGTCTCCCCGACCCGCTCCTCGGCGCGCTGCGCGGTGAGCTGCTCGGCCAGCCCGCTGAGCCGTGCCACCCGCTGCGCGACGGTGTCCTCGTCGTGCTGCCCGGGCAGGCCAGCGGCCTCGGTGCCGTCCTCATCGGAGTAGCCGAATACCCCCACCGCGTCCAGCCGTGCTTCGGTAAGAAAACGCTCCAGCTCCGCGACGTCGGCCTCGGTCTCCCCCGGAAACCCGACGATCACGTTGCTGCGCGCTCCCGCCGAGGGCGCGTGGCGCCGGATCTGCTCCAGCAGGGCCAGGAAGGATTCGCGCGAGCCGAACCGGCGCATGCGGCGGAGCACCGGCTCGCTGGCGTGCTGGAAGGACAGGTCGAAGTAACTGGCCACGCCGGGCGTGCCGGCGATGGTGGCCACCAGCGCGGGGCGGGTTTCAGCCGGCTGCAGGTAGGACACCCGGATACGCACGATCCCGGGGATGACGGCCAGCCGGCGCAACAGCTCCTCCAGGGCGCCTGGGCGGCCCAAGTCCTTGCCATACGACGTGGAGTTCTCGCTGACCAACACCAGCTCCCGCACCCCCGACCCGGCCAGCCACACCGCCTCGGCCAGCACGTCAGCGACCGGGCGGGAGACGAACGCGCCACGGAAGGTGGGAATGGCGCAGAACGCGCAGCGCCGGTCACAGCCCGACGCGATCTTCAGTGGGGCAACCGGGGAGTCATCCAGCCGGCGGCGGGGCACTCGGGGGCCCCAGGCGTGCCCGGGCAGCGCGGGACCGCCGGCAAGCGCGGCGGGCCGGGACGCCGGGGTGATCGGTAGCAAGGTACGGCGATCCACCGGCTGGTGCGCGGGCACCGCCTGGCCGGCGAGGACGTCGCGCAGCCGACCGCCCAGCTCCGGGTAGGCGTCGAAACCCAAGACCGCGTCGGCCTCTGGCAGGCTCCGCGCCAGCTCGGCGCCGTAACGCTCGGCCAGGCAACCGACCGCGACGACCTTGGCGCCGGTGTCCGCAGCGGCCAGCAGGGTGTCGATGGAGTCCTTCTTGGCCGCGGCGACGAAACCGCAGGTATTGACCACCACCACGTCGGCCACGCCGCCGTCGGGGTCAACCAGCTCCCAACCGTCATCGGTCAGCCGGCCGGCCAGCTCCTCGGAGTCGACCTCGTTTCGGGCGCAGCCCAGCGTGACCAGGGCAGCTCGGGGGGATCGCGGCGAGGCGGGCACCGGCTCAGCGTAACCGGCCACCCTCCATGATCAGATCGCGGAATCTTGTCATCAAGGAGGTTCTGTCCTCGGGCTCGGTGGTCGCCGCGTACTCGTCACTCACGACACCGGCTCCCGTTTCATATGAACATTCAGCCGGTGCGCATGGGTGTTCTCGGTGGCGACATGGCGTGATGGCCGACGGGCTCGTGCAGCCGAGGTGGGTGTGCCGTGGAGACTTGGTCAGACGGGAGCGGAATCTGGGGGCATCCATGCCCGTCCCATGATCGTCTGGGCCCCTACCACACGCTGCCCGACCGGGCGCCTTCCGGTCGGGCAGCGGTGTACACACGCCCGCGCCCAGGCTGAATGTTCACCAGGAAGCTCGCTGGTAGGGTACTAGCCGCCCCTGACAGTAGGTCAATACTGTGTCATGATCGTCAAAAACTCCAAGGCGATACTCATGCAGAATTGGCGGTGGTGGCGTGGAGAGCAGATCAGGAAAGCCACAGCAGCCATCGTTGATATATAGTCAGGTATTTTCCGGGAACGCGACAGCGTTCACAAGGAGTGCATTTTGGTCAAATCTGCTGTCTGTCAAGAGTGCGAACCGGGCAGAAAAGTGACGCGCATGGTACCAAAATCCGGAAGCCCCACCATTGACGACCATCTGAGCCATACAATAGAAACGTCCATACCGGAAGGGGCCGGGGGCGCTTCCGGTATGGAGCAGCTTCTTGTTGATCCCACGAAGAAGATTGCAGGCGCCGCATTGGCCGCACGATTCAACCTAGATATGGCTAATTTTTGGAGAATTCATTCAAGCCAGAGTGCCACTTATGGAGCCGCAGGAAGGCAACATCATGGATACAGTAAAACTGCCAATTAAGTTAGTCGTGATTATCGGGACTAACGCCTCGGGCAAGAGTTCGCTCGCCGTGGACCTAGCAGAATTGTTTGCTGGCGAAGTAATATCCGCCGACTCGCGGCAAATCTATCGTGGCCTGGACATCGGAGCCGGGAAAATAACCCCTAGTGAAATGCGCAACATCCCACATCACCTCATTAATGTGGCCGAACTTGATTCAACGTTCTCACTCGCGGACTACCAGCGCTTGGCATATGCGACAATAGATAATATCTGCGATCGAGGCTTACGGCCGTTCTTGGTGGGGGGAACAGGATTATACGTGAGGTCTATAACGCAGGGTTACAACCTCATCGACGTTCCACCAGATCAAGCCCTGCGCGATCAACTTGAGCAAAGAAGCTCTCATGAACTCTGGGCACAATTGGAGTCAGCCGATCCCGCGGCCGCCGGAATTATCGATCCGCGAAATAAGAGGAGGCTCATAAGGGCGCTAGAGCTCTGCGGGGCCGGAAGAAAATACTCGGAGCAACATGCGTCGTCACCACGCTATTCCGCGCTACAGCTAGGCCTTACGTGGCCGCCTGATACCCTACGAGAACGTATCCACACCCGTCTTCTTAGGCGAATAAAAGAGGGAATGATAGAAGAGACCGAGAACCTGTTGCGGTCCGGCGTGAGTCGCGAAAGGCTCGATTCCTTGGGGCTTGAGTACCGCCATCTCGTGCGTTACATTGACGGCACTTATAAGACAGAAAAGGAATTCATCGAGAAGTTGGCAGTTCATATATATCGATTTTCCCGGAAGCAAATTATCTGGTTTCGACGTGACACTGACATCAAGTGGCTCAACCCCCAGGGCGACTACCGCGCCGAGGCAGTCGAGCTTATCAATGACCATCTGAGGAGTTAGCAGCCCAACAGTGAACATTATTCAAAATCCTATCAAGACAAAAGCGGCGTGTTCACAATCTATTTCAACCAAGCTATCGAATCAGCTCCAAGGCATCGGTTCGCGACAGCACGTTTCCAAGAACCAGAAATGAAGCTTGACATTCCCGAACACAGAGTTCGGTTTACCTATGTTAGCCAGAGAGACGAATACGAAAGGGGTCAGTTCAGCAGGCCAATGCGCGTCGCGAACTCCCGCACATCGGCGGTATATGAAGACTTGGCGCGCTTGACCAGGGTGTTGACAAGCTGCGAGCTATGTGGGCTGCGCTGAAAATCCTCAGGACAGAAACCTCGTTCAGTTCAACAAGCGCCGGCAGCACCGGCACCGATAGTGTCTTGCTGTCGGCCTCGATCATCTCCAGGTAGCGGACGGTGATACCAGCATGGGTGGCCAGCGAGACCGCATGACCGCTGCGCCTGGGCACCTACCTGCTCCTGGGCTCCCGAACTCAACAGCAGCGCTGTCAGGCAGCCCTTGGGCAGCGCTGCTGTTGAGTTCGGGAGCCC
>JBOHFY010000345.1:0-6296 GCA_050699895.1 Pseudonocardiaceae bacterium | reverse complement strand
TGGAGAGCGGTATGCGTCGAAAGGCGCCCGTACCGTTCGGGAAGGGGCCGACGGAAAAGGACCCGAACCACGGGCACCTCGCCGGCGGCCTACTTCACTCTGAGGGGGGCGGGACGCAGTAATGCGTTCCGCCTACCCGGCGAGATCAACTGTTCGGGCGCCCGGTGATCTTTCGGCCACCGTCGAGGGCGTGCTATGGGCGAAGGTCGACTACGTCGATGTGGTGGCCGGTGTAGCGGTCTGGGTCGTAGGTGAGCACCATCGCGGAGGCGGCGCGGGCCTCGTGGATGACCTGGGTGACCTCTAGCTCGTCAGCGGTTTTGCCGCCGCCGGCGGCCGCGGCGCCGACCTCCATCGCGCCCAGCCCCAGTGGCAGCACGCTGAGTGGGCCGTCCCGGTCGTAGACCAGCCAGGCCAGTTCCCGGGTCTCGCCGCCCAACTCGGCGCAGGCCACGGTCAGCGACAGCGCCGCGGTGACCATCAGACGCCCGTCGGCCAGGGCTTCCAGCACGACAGCCTGGGCGCGACGGGTGAGGTCGCGTTCATAGGCGACCAGCACGGTGGAGTCCAGCAACAGGACCGGGTCGTTCACGCGGTGCGGTCCCGGTGCAGGCCGTCGGCGGCGTCGAGCACCGAGCGGGCGTGGCGACGCGCCGCCTGATAGTCGACCGAGTCGGGGTCCACCCCGCGCCGACGCAGCACCTGCTCGACCACCTCACCGCGCCGCTGGTAGGCCTCCCGAGCCCCCGGCAGCGCCCGGTCGATCTCGGCCCGCACCAGCATGGTCACCAGGCCGTTGGCCGACTGGCCGTGCTCCAGCGCCAGCCGACGCAGCAGGTACCGGTCGGTCTCGTCGAGCCGCAACGGGAACACAGACGATGTCATGACATCACTCTACCGCATGGATCCGCTGGGTAGGCGCCCGAACAGTTGATCTCCCACGGCTTTGGTCGGTCTCGTCATGCGGCCTTCGACCTCGATCTCCGGTCGGAACGACGCGGACCGAGCGGCGGTAGAGGTAGGGGCGACGAGCCAGGTGGACAGCGGGAGGAGGTCAGACTGCACGACGACCGCGAGCCGTGCGCCCTGTTGCTCATGACCACGCGTCTGGCGTGCTGCTCGCAGCCGGTGCACGTCACCACGCACGCAGCGGCTCCAGGTCGGCCAGGACTTGCCGGGCCTCTGCGGCGTCGGCGGGATCCTGGGCCAGCGCGATGGCTTCGGCGCGCAGCCGCGCGGCCTCGTGCCGCTGCGCCTCGTGGATCAATGCCTCTCGGATGGCTGCGGAGGCCGTGGTCCCGTCCGCGGTGAGAGCTGCCAGTGCGCGCGCGCTCTCGTCGTCGGGTCGGAAGGTAATCGTGGCCATGACACGAAGTGTAAGACATAATGTGTGGGTCACCCAAGGTTAGTCCGTGAGCAGTAGGGCGACGGGGTATCGGGCGAGCAGGTCGACCAGTGGCACGCTGGTCGACGCCGAGAAGCCGGTGAGCGCGTCGGTCCAGGAGCCTTCGGGTAGGGGCAGCGTGGTCTCACCCCAGCCACCCCGGGCAGCGAGTCCGACTGGTAGCCGGGTGGCGAGGGCGACGACCCCGTTGCGGGCGAACGCGACGGCGTGCGACGCGGCGGGGCCGGTGGCGCGCAGCGGGGTGTAGCCGGTGAAACGCTCGGGATGCTCCCGCCGAGCGCGCAGGGTTCGGGATACCACGAGCAGTTTAGCCGCGCCGGAGTCGTCCACGTCGGGCAGCCAGCCGCGCTCGATCCGCGCCAGCAGGTCGGTACGGGTAGCGAAGTCCACCGCCCGGCGGTTGTCCGGATCCACCAGCGAGAGATTCCACAGCTCGCCGCCCTGGTAGGTGTCCGGCACACCGGGCATCGCCAGCTGCACGAGCACCGCGGACAGCGAGTTCGACCGTCCGGGCGGGATGACCCGGGCCGCCGCCGTGGCCACCGCGGCGCGCAGCGTGGGGTCGTTCAGCGCCGCGTCGGCGACGGCGTGCAGGGCGGTCTCGAACGGCTCGTCCGGGTCGGGCCAGCTGGTGCGGGTTCGTGCTTCGCGCATCGCTTTGGTCAGGTAGGCGTGCAGCCGGTCTGGTGGCAGCGGCCACGCCCCGACCAGGGTCTGCCAGAGTAGGTGCCCCAGTGCTGGGTCGGGCACCCTGGCCCCAGCCGCCTGGGTCAGCCTGGTGAACTCACCGACGGTCTCGGCCCACCAATCTGGTAACTCGGCGAGTACCGCCAGTCGGGCTCGGACGTCGGCGGAACGCTTGGTGTCGTGGGTGGACAGTGTGGTCATCCCGTGCGGGGCGATCTCCTCGCGGCGTGCCGCGGCGGTGTGGAAGGCCTTGAGGTCGAGCCCGAAGCGGGCTGGATCTCCGCCCACCTCGTTGAGCGTGACGAACCGGGTCCAGCGGTAGTAGGCGGTGTCCTCCACCGCCTTGGCCATCACCGCGCCGGAGGTCTGCTGGAACCGCACGGCGAGCTCGTCGGCGGGATTGCGCAGCCGCGGCGAGAGTGCTTCCAGTGTGGTGGCCAGATCGGGACGCCGGTGCGCGGCGGCCGCCAGCGCCTGGTCCAGGTGCTCGACCCCGTGATCGGGCAGGTAGGAGCGGTAGACCGGGAACCACGCCAGCACCTCGGCCACCGCATCGATCACGTCGGGGGCCTCGGGGGCCAGCGCGGCCAGGCGACGCAGCTCCGCGCCGAGCATGCCGGTGGCCACGTCACCCTTGCAGTCGTGCACCAACCCCGCCCAGTCGGTCTGGACTCCGGTCAGCGTGGTGTCCAGCGCGGTGAGCGTCGCTTCCCCGGCTGGGTCGACCAGCACCCCGTCGACCTCGGCGAGCGCGTCATAGCCGGTGGTGCCCGCCACCGGCCAGGAACCGGGCAGTTCCTCGCCTGGCTCGAGGATCTTCTCCACCACGATCCAGGCGTCGCGGGCGTGCTCGCGCAGCCGGCGCAGGTAGCCGGCGGGGTCGGTGAGGCCGTCCGGGTGGTCGACGCGCAGCCCGTCCACGTCGCCCGCCGCAACCCAGCGCAGCACTTCGCCGTGGGTGGCGGCGAACACCTCGGGGTCCTCCACCCGGAGCGCGGCCAGCTCGCTGACCGCGAAGAACCGGCGATAGCCCACGTCGGCCCGCCAGGAGACCAGCCGGTAGTGCTGCGCCTCGTGCACCCGCGCCGCGCTGGCGCCGGCTGTGCCGGGCGCTAGCGGGAAGACATGCTCGTGGTAGCGCAGCAGGTCACCGTCCACCCGCAGGTCGGCCAGCGCGCCGGGGGAGTCGGCCAGCACGGGCAGGCACAGCGGCCAGCCGGTGATGTCGAACCACCGCGCGAAGCGCGACGACGGCCCGCGCCGCAGCAGATCCCACCAGGCCGGGTTCGCTCGCGGATCGGCCACTCCAAGGTGATTGGGCACGATGTCCACCACCAGCATCAACCCGTGTTCGTGAACGGCGGCCACCAGCGCGCGCCGGCCGGGCTCCCCGCCGAGCGCCTCGGATACCCGGGTGGGGTCAGCCACGTCGTACCCGTGCGCCGATCCCGGCATCGCGACCAGCAGCGGCGAGGTGTACAGCGCGCCGACGCCCAGCGACGCCAGGTAGGGCACCAGCGCGGCGGCATCGGCAAAGGTCAGGCCCGGGCCGAGCTGCAACCGGTACGTCGAGGTGGGACTCACCGTGGTGCTGACGGTCATGGTGTCGAGTGTGGCGGGGTCATGCGGAGCGTTCCAGCACTATCATCGACCGGGCGGTAATGGTGATCTTGGCGTCTCCGGCCGCCGTGATACCAGGCAGCCCCGGTGTTTCGCCGGTCGCGGTGTCCAGCACGACGGTCCATTCCTGCCCGTAGCCGTTTCCGGGCAGCCGCACGGTGATGTCCTGGTGGTGAGCGTTGAAGCAGAGCAGGAATGAGGTGTCGGTGACCCGCTGGCCGCGGGCGTCGGCGTCCGGGATGCCCTCGCCGTTGAGGAACACGGTGAGGCATGAGCAGACCTGCAGCTCCCAGTCCCGCTCGGTCATCTCTTCCCCGGACTCGGTGAACCAGGCGATGTCCCGCAGCTCATCGCCGCCCCGGATCGGGCGGCCGGCGAAGAACCTGCGGCGGCGGAACACCGGGTGCGCGCGGCGCATCGCGATCAGCGCCGAGGTGAACGTGATCAGCTCCTGGTCGGCACGCTCCCAGTCCACCCAGGACAGCTCGTTGTCCTGGCAGTACCCGTTGTTGTTGCCCCGCTGGGTGCGGCCGAGCTCATCGCCGTGCAGCAGCATCGGGATGCCCTGGGACAGCAACAACGTGGCCAGCATGTTGCGCCGCTGCCGGGCCCGCAGGGCCAGCACCTCGGGGTCGTCGGTGGGGCCCTCCACCCCGCAGTTCCAGGATCGGTTGTCATCGGTGCCGTCGCGGCCGTCCTCGCCGTTGGCCTCGTTGTGCTTGTTGTGGTAGGAGACCAGGTCGGTGAGGGTGAACCCGTCGTGCGCGGTGACGAAGTTGATTGACGCGTAGGGCTGTCTCCCGTCGTCCTGGTAGAGGTCAGACGAGCCGGTGAGCCGGAAGCCGAACTCCCCGAGCGTGTCCGGCTCACCGCGCCAGAAGTCCCGCACGGTGTCGCGGTACTTGCCGTTCCACTCGGTCCACAGCGGGGGGAACTTGCCCACCTGGTAGCCGCCCGGCCCGAGGTCCCACGGTTCGGCGATCAGCTTCACCTGGCTGATCACCGGGTCCTGCTGAACCAGGTCGAAGAACGTGGACAGCCGGTCCACGTCGTAGAACTCGCGGGCCAGCGTGGAGGCGAGATCGAAGCGGAAGCCGTCGACGTGCATCTCGGTGACCCAGTACCGCAGCGAATCCATGATCAGCTGGAGGGTGTGCGGGTGGCGCACGTTGAGCGAGTTGCCGGTGCCGGTGTAATCCGTGTAGTAACGGAGGTCATCGCGGGCCAGGCGGTAGTAGGCGGAGTTGTCGACGCCGCGCATCGACAGTATCGGGCCCAGGTGGTTGCCCTCGGCGGTGTGGTTGTACACCACATCAAGGATCACTTCGATGTTCGCCGCGTGCAGCTCCCGGACCATGGACTTGAACTGTGAGACCACCTCGTGCGCTCGCGGCCCGACGGTGCCCGCCGCGGCGTAGCCGTTGTGCGGGGCGAGGAACGCGACGGTGTTGTAGCCCCAGTAGTTGGTCAGGCCCCGCTGCGCGAGGTGATGGTCGGTGATGAACTGGTGCACCGGCATCAGCTCTACCGCCGTGACACCCAGTGTGGTGAGGTGGTTGATCATTACTGGGTGCGCGAGACCGGCGTAGGTGCCGCGCATGTCCGGGGGGATCTCGGGGTGGGCGATGGTCAGGCCGCGCACGTGCGCCTCGTAGATCACCGTCTCGTGGTAGGGGGTATGCGGGTGCCGGTCATCGGCCCAGTCAAAGAACGGGCTGATCACCACCGACTTCGGAGCGTGGGGGGCGGAGTCGGCGTCGTTGCGCGCGTGCGGGTCAGCGAATCGGTAGCCAAAGAGCGACTCGTCCCACGTCACCCCGTTCTGGTCAGCGGCGGTGGATACCGCCTTGGCGTAGGGATCGATAAGCAGCTTGGCCGGGTTGCACCGCCGCCCGGAGGCCGGATCGTACCGGCCGTGCACTCGATATCCGTAGTGCTGACCAGGCCCGACGCCGGGCAGGTAGCCGTGCCAGACGAACCCATCGACCTCAGACAGCCGGAGGCGGGTCTCGGTCGCGTGGGCGCCGCCGCCGTCGAACAGGCACAGCTCTACCTGGTGCGCGACCTCGGAGAAGAGCGCGAAGTTGGTGCCCGCGCCGTCGTAGGTGGCACCCAGCGGGTAGGCCGCACCCGGCCAGGGGTGGGGGCCAGTCATGAGGTCTCCTCCCTGCCGGACGGACAACTACCGGGTCCCGGGGCGGCGGTCACGGTATACGACGGGCAATCCGACCTCGAACCTCGCCCAGTCCGACGATGGTGCCCCCGGGGCCCGGCGCCGTCGCGGTGATCGACACCTCGTCGCCGTCGGCGAGGAAACCGCGGGTGGAGCCATCAGCGAGGGTCAGTGGCGCCGAGCCGTTCCAGCTGAGCTCGAGCAGTGAGCCGCGCTGCTCCGGCGCGGCGCCGCTGACGGTGCCGGAGGCGAACAGGTCACCGGTGCGCAGGTGGGCGCCGTTGATGGTGAGGTGCGCCAGCTGCTGCGCGGCCGTCCAATACATCCCGCGAAACGGTGGGCGGGAGATCAGCTGGCCGCCCAGCGCCACTTCCAGTGTGATGTCCAGCCCCCACGGCTCAGCGCTGGTGT
>JBOHFY010000344.1:0-2624 GCA_050699895.1 Pseudonocardiaceae bacterium | reverse complement strand
TGTCGTGGAACGCACACAAACCGTGATCTTCAGTGTCGGGCTACAGCGTGTCGAGCGGCTGCTCCCGCGAGTACCGTTGCTGTACTCATAACCCTGGGGTCAGGGGAGTTCTACGCCGCCTAGGGCGGCGAGGGGGTCGGCTAGGCGTTTGGCGTCGCCCACGAGCACGCCGGTAAAGCGGGTGGGGGCGAAGAACTCGGCGGCGGCCTCGGCGACCTGCCCGGTGGTGACCGCGTGCAACCGGCCGGAATGGGTGAGCAGCCAATCGAGGTCCAGGCCGACGATGGCCAGTGTGGCGAGGCGCCCGGCCAGCCCCCGCTGCGAGGCGGTGGCGATGGTCAGCGACCCGAGCGCGTAGTGCCGCGCGTTATCCACTTCGGACTCATCAGGGGCCACCACGGCTATCCGGCCCAGCTCGTACCGGGTCTCCAGCAGGGCGACCGCGGTGACCTCGCTCGCGGTGTCCGCCGTGGCGATCAGCGTGGCCCCGTCCCGGGTGAACTCGAAGCCGCAGTGGGCGCTGTAGGTGTAGCCCTTGTCCTCCCGGATGTTCTCCACCCAGCGGGAGGAGAAATACCCGCCGAAGACCAGGTTCGCCACCTGCAACGCCGAGTAGCGGTCATCGTCGCGCGGCACCGCCTGGGCGGACAACCGCAGCTGCGACTGCACCGCGCTCTCGCGGTGCACCAGCTGCAGGTCAGCGCCGGTCAGCTCGGGCAAGGTGGCCAGCTCGGTGGCCGGGTGATCGGACCGCCAGCCCGCCAAGGCCGACGCCACCGCGTCCACCGCGCTGGCTGGCTCGATGTCGCCCACCAGCACCAGGACCGCGCCGCCAGGCACCACCGAGCGGCGGTGCAGGTCGCGCAATTCCGCTGCCGTCACGGCGGCGACGTCGTCCGCTTCCGGCCATTCCCGGGCGAACGGGTGGTTGCCGTAGCGGCGCCGCTGCAACGCCTCCCGAGCGATCACCCGTGGCGTGGAGCGGCTCACGGACAGCCGCTCCACCAGGCGGTCCCGCTGCCGGTCCACCTCGGCGGTGGCGTAGGAGGCCGAGGTGAGCGCGTCACCGAGCACATCGAGCAGCACGTGCAGCTCGCTGGCCAGCGCTGATCCCGACACGGAGAGGTGCTCAGGGTCCACCCCGGCCGACAGGTCGCCGCCGACGGCGGCCAGCGCCTTGTCGATGGCGAACCGGTCCCGCCGCGGCGTGCCATGCAGCAGCGTCATGGCCAGCAACTCGGCACGGGCCGGGTGGGTGTGATCCGTGCCACCGAACGGGATCTCCAGGCGCAGCTCCACTATCGGCACGGCTGGCCGCCGCACCGCGATCACCCGTAGCCCGCCCTCCAGCACGGTGTCCACCACGGGCGGTGCGCTGGGGGCGCGCGGCAGACCCAGCGGCGGTAGCGGGCGCGGCCCCAGTTCGGTCCGGCCGATCTGCTCGGCGCTGCGGTACGGCATCACGCCTCCTGCCTTGCCGAAGGACCGCTCGCGGGTTCGACGATCAACACCGCGCGGGCATCCGGCGCTAGCGCGGCGGCCGCGTTCGCGACCTGCTCAGCGCTGACCGCAGCCACCATCGCCGGTAGCTCGGCCACCAGCTCAGCGCGTCCGTGCAGCAGCTCGAAGGCGCCGATGGCCATCGTCCGGGACACCAGCCGATCATTCTCGCGGAACAGTGTCGCGGCCCACCGAGCGGTGATCCGGGCCAACTCGCCGGGCTCCGGCCCAGCCGCGGCGAGCCGGGCGATCTCCTCGTCGGTCACCTCGAGCACCCGGTTGGCCTCCACGGTGGACGGGTACATGGCGGTGATGCTGAGGGTGTCCGGATCGCGGGCGTCCAGCGGCTCACCGAACAGACCGCAGCGGGCGCCGATGTCGGTGACCAACGCGTCGGTATGCACCAGGCGCTGCTCCAGGCGGGAGGAATCCCCGTCGGAGAGCACCGCGCAGAGCACCTCATAGGCGAGGTAGCCCTCGAATCCGGCGGTCGGGTCGGGCAGCCGATAGCCGATGGCCAACGCGGGCAGCGGGGCGAGCGGATCCAGCTGGCGGTGCCGGCGCTCCCGGCCCGGTGCCGGCTCGGCGAACGAGGGCCGGGCCGGCACCGGACGAGCGGGGACGTCATCGAAGTGCCGGTGCACCAGCTCGAGCGCGGCATCCACCGGGAAATCCCCGCACACCGTGAGCACCGCGTTGCCCGGCGCATAGTAGGCGTCGAAGAACGCCGCGCAGTCCTCCACAGTGGCCGCCTCGAGCTCGGAGAAGTCACCGTAACCGTTGTGCGCGGTGGGAAAGGTGTCATAGAGCACCGGTGGCAGGGTGATCCACGGGAACCCGCCATAGGGCCGGTTCAGGACGTTGAGCCGGATCTCCTCTTTGACCACGGCAACCTGGTTGCGCAGAGTTTCCTCGGTGAGCCGCGGCGCCCGCATCCGGTCCGCCTCAATGAACAGCGCGCGCTCCAGCGCCGCCGAGGGCACGACCTCGTAGTAGTTGGTGTAGTCCTGATGCGTGGCGCCGTTGAACGACCCACCAGAGGACTGCACGTGGCGGAAGTGCGCGAGCTTCTCCAGGCTCTCGCTGCCCTGGAACATCAGGTGCTCGAAGAGGTGCGCGAAGCC
>JBOHFY010000343.1:0-5874 GCA_050699895.1 Pseudonocardiaceae bacterium | reverse complement strand
CGCGGACGTAGGTGCCGAGTCGGCCGCGGGTCTCGACGAGCCCATCGCTGATCAGTTGTCGCAGGGCTCCCCGGACGGTGTTGCGCGAGGTTCCGTACTGCTCCTGGAGCTCTGGCTCGGTCTTGAGCTGTGAGCCGGCCGGCAACTCGCCGGTGAGGATCGCGCCGCGCAGCTCGTCGGCGATCTTTTGGTAGAGCGGGGTGGTCGGCATGTCGTGATCCCTTCGCCTCATTGATACCAACGAATCTACTGGATGGTACTTGACACGTCCAGGGCTGGCAGTGCTACGTTGGCTTCGTTGGTATCAAACCAACGTTTGGCATGATGGTAGCCCCCGAGGGGAACCCCACGAGGGAGCGACAGACACAAGGAGAGACAAGACATGGCGTCATACGTCCGACACGGCTGGGTGCCGTACACGCTGTGGGCGCAGGAGATGTGTTCGGCCTGCTCGCTGGCACCGCCCCGAACGCTCAGGCGGAGAACAAGGCCGCCCCGACTACAGGTCACTCTGCCAGAGCAGCAGTCTGTGGGGGATGAGTGATGCTCAACGCGGCATGCTCTCCGGGGCCGAAATCAACGGTTAGCGTCCGATGGGGGGCCTCGGAACTGCCAGCGCTGGTGATCCACCTGGACCCGGAGAGTCTGGCCATTCACCTTCCGCCATTCCCTGGTGGTGACCGGGTACTGATCCGATTCCTGCGGGAGATGTCCCGCGAAGCGGGGAAGTTGGCAGCCGAGTTGGAAGCACGGCGAGTCGCCGGGCCGCCCCCGGAAGAACCCACTACCAACCGCGAAAGGACGACCTGACATGGAACCGTACAGCTACCCGAGAGGCGTCCGCCGCAAGGCAATCCCGGCGACGTGTGGGCTACACCGAGGCCCGGTCGGTTTCGCCAATCTCATGGTGAGCATGCAGGGCGGGTCGATTGTGTTCGATCCCCATGTCACGGGCGCTTGTGTGATCACTCTCGATGAGGAGGGTGCCAAGACGCTGCTCTCCCTATTGACGGAATGGGTGGGGTGACCTGGGGCGGGGTAGCGGCCACGACAGTGAGTCGTGCCACTGCCTGATACGCGATGACGGTAAGGGGAGGGAGGTGAGGGTGATGGGGTTGCGCGGGTGGTGGGCTGCGCGGGTCGAGTTGCGGCGTAAACGCGCAGCTCGGGTGCGGGTGACGTGGCGGACCTGCGGCGGGTGCCGGCGCTATGGGTTCCAGACGGGTACCAGCGGGCTGTGCGAGCGCTGCCTGGCCTGGCGACAACGGAAACGATAAGAAGATTCAGGAGAGTCAACGCGCCCGGGGGTGGTGCGGTAATGCCGCACACCTTCATCAAGCGCATCAGTGACGTACGCGCAGAAGCGGAAACCTGGCGACCAACCTGTCCGCTTCTGCGCTGCCCACCCAATCAGGAGTGAACAATGAGAAGAATAGAACACGGCACCGTTCGGGCGCCAGCCCAGGACACTTGCCGTGAAATAGTGCAGGTGCCTACCTGTGTGAGTGTCCACTGTGCTCAGTGCGGAGACAGCCCGGCCAGCCTGGACGGTGAGGCGTACTGGCCCCCTGAGGACGCCGCGCTCAACGCGGCCACCGATCAGGGGTGGCGAGTCGGTCCGGGTGGGCGGTTGTGGTGCTCGGCGTGCGCCCCGGTGCTGACGTGCGAGGTCGAGGGGCACGTGTTCAGCAGGTGGCGTCGCCCAGTCACCCGGGATGGGCTCGGAGCTTGCTTCCTGCGAGTCATGCGGCCGAGTGTAGACACAGCTAATAGACAGTTTGATGGACAAAGATCCACAACAGACCATCAAGCTCGCTCTACACCACATCTGAGCAACGATGCTCAGATGTGGTGTAGAGTACTGCGCGCCCGGAGAGACTCGAACTCCCAACCTTCTGATCCGTAGTCAGATGCTCTATCCGTTGAGCTACGGGCGCCTGTTCTGTTGTCGGCCGGCATGAAGACCCGACCGTTTGCGGAGGCTCCGGGATTTGAACCCGGGAGGGGGCGTAACCCCCAACCGCATTAGCAGTGCGGCGCCATAGACCAGACTAGGCGAAGCCTCCCGGGGCCCTTCAAGGCCGCCAGGTCGACAGCCTACACAGCGTGCACTTGATCCGGCAAAGTGGGTAGCCGACCCTCCGGCGCCGCCAACGCCGCTGGTAGCAGTCGCGGGCGCGCCGGAGGAGTCGCTGCTACGACCGGGCCCACCTGCACCGCGAGCCGGCGCCGTGCCGTCGCGGTGGCTTGCTGAGGAGTTCCCCTGTGTCCACGACAGCGGACCCGAGGGAGGTGCATCCTTGATGACATGACCGAGACCCCAGCACCCACCATCTGGCCTGCCCTGGTCTATGCCAACGCACCGGCTGCCATCCGCTTCCTGGTCGAAGTGTTTGGCTTCGTCGAGACACTCGTCGTGCCCGGGGAGGGCGGCAGGGAGATCGCGCACGCCGAGCTGCGCTGGCCTGACGGCGGTGGCGTCATGCTCGGCTCGACCTCCGACGACAGTGAGTTCGGTCGGTTGAAGCCGGGCGTGACGTCGATTTATGTGGTCACCGACACGCCCGACGCGCTGTTCAAGCGGGCCACCGCAGCCGGCGCGGAGGTCGTCCGTAGCCTTAAGGACGAGGACTACGGCTCACGGGGGTTCACTGTCCGTGACCCAGAGGGCACCCAGTGGACCTTCGGCACCTACCGCGGAGCCTGACCCCTGGTGAACCGTGACGGGCACTCGGAGTGTCGATAGACCAAGATCTCCACGCCTCGGGAGCCCGCGCGCCGTAGTCACCACCAGCGCAGACACCCAACATAACCAGAATGTGCGGCTGGAGCGCCAGAGCAACACAACGTACACGTGTTATCGCCCGCCGGATTGACAAGGAAGGGACCCGCGACCTGGCGCACTGGGTGCCGGCCTGGCCAGTATGAGGAATGGGCCAGACCCACAGCCGTGAACTCGACAAGGCCGACCTAAACCGGCCCGAGAATGTCGGTGACGTCGAGTTCACGGACAGCGCCGACGGTTTCGGGCTGACGGCCGGATTTCTGCTGTGACGGGCGTGACCGCGTCACTGGATACTTCTGTTGTGGCGGCACGCTGGACAGATTTGGTCGGGGTCGGGTGGTTCGCCGCGCAGGGCTGTCGCGCCGCGCAACAGCTCGCGAGGGCGGAAGCGGATGCCGCAGGCGGCGCTGACGGTGCCGTCGGGGTGCAGCAGCGCACCGCGGTGGGTGTCCCGATCGCCGATCGAGCGCAGGTACCAGGGCATCAGACGTCCCGCTCGCACGCCGGGCAGTGGTAGCACGCCAGGGTGGTGGCGGATTCTTGGGTGGACCACAGCGGGACCGGAGGCCATTGTGGATCATCTCCGGTCCCGCCGTGAGCTGGGTTCGGCCGTCCCGCCCCGGGGGGACTGGGGGGGAGGTGGGGCGGGACGGCCGGGGTCTGCAAGGGGGCCGTGGGCGGGTCGACCACATCGGGGCCGACCCGCAGCCGCGGCACCGCGAACTGGACGTCGGGAGTTCCCAGAAGTGTCACAGCGCGACTCCCTTCTCCGCAGACCTGGTGTGGGCGCCTCGGCGAGGCGCGGGGACCACAGTGGCAGCGGGACCCATGCCCTCGGTATCGCTTCGGCGTCCCGCTTCGGATCACTCGATGCCCCGCCATATCTTCTCTATTTCGTCAGGGTGCTAACATTGGCCACATGAGCACCGAGACAACCGGCAGCGGGGAGCCCACACTCCTCAAGGAACTGCTCCGCGCCCGGCACTGGCAGAAGCGGTCGACGTTTGCGCGAGAATGGGACAAGGTCGCGATAACGATCGATCCGCACCTCAAGGGAAGCGGGCCGCAGCACGCCCAATTCTACCGGTGGCTACGCGGTGACCTGCGCGGACTACCCTACCCGGACGCCTGCCGGGTCCTCGAGGCGATGTTTCCCGAGTACAGCGTCCAGGACCTGTTCCGGCCACGCTCAGCGGACACCGCGCACACCATGATGCGCAACGGCGGCCTGGTGGCTGAGGACGCGACAAGCGAGCTAGACCCTCTCAGCGAGGCGGGAGTCTCTCACTTGTGGCCGAGGACAGGTCCGGATGTGCTTCGCGACCTGATGTCGCGCGTCAGCGGCGCGCGCGAGGAGGTCTCGATGTTTGGCCTCACTCGCAATATTTACACCTCAGACGAGATGCTCCCCCTGTTCGAGTCGAAGGCGCACGAGATAGCGGTGACTTTTTACGTCATGGACCCGTATTGTGACTCGCGACGAGATCGATACCGCATTGAACCAACGGAAGCCGAGATGGAAGATCCGGACCGTTTTAAGCACGAGATCCTGCGCCCGCTGTTCGCGGCGTCCCAACGGGTATCCGCCTCGACGCCGTCAGCCGGCTTACGGATATTCACCTACAACTTCCCCTGTTCGTTCGCCATCGAGAAAATCGACCGGAGCTGTCGGGTGATGCTCTACGGCCACGGCAAACGGGGCACCGAAAGCCCGATATTCGTTTTCAACGACAACACTCCCTACTGGGACTACTTCGCGGGCCAGATACAGTGGTTAGAGCGACTCGCCACGAACCCACGCGAGCCATGGACCAGCAAGGGACTGATCGTTCGGCCACTACAGGAGGAAGACCTCTCCTGACGCCAGCGGGCCGCTCAGGAGCGCAGCGCCACGAACGGGCGCAGTGAGTCGGGGTTGCGCAGTGCGCCGGAACTGAGCGCGCGGGCCGGGTCCATGCCGGCGAGAATTTTCTTCACCGGCACCTCGCATTTCTTGCCGTTGAGGGTGCGGGGCACCTCCTCGATCACGATGAACCGATTGGGCACGTGCCGCGGCGACAGGCTCTCCCGCAGCGCCGCGCGCAGCCGCGGCTCGACGCTGGCCAGCGACACCCCGGCCGCGAGCACCAGGAAACAGATCAGCTCGCCTTCCTGGCCGGCGCCGGAGGTGTCAATGCCGGAGGTGTCAATGCCGGAGGTGTCGATAACCAGTGAGTCGAGCACCTCGTCCAGGTCCTCGACCACCGCGTAGAACTCGGCGGTGCCCATCCGCACGCCACCGCGGTTGAGCGTGGCGTCCGACCGGCCGTAGATCACGCACGAGCCCCGCGGCGTGATCTTGATCCAGTCGCCGTGCCGCCAGAGACCCGGATAGACGTCGAAGTACGCCTCGCGCAGCCGGGTGCCGTCCGGATCGGCCCAGAAGCCGACCGGCATTGAGGGCATCGGCTTGGTGATCACCAGTTCGCCCACCTCGTCGAGCAGCGGCGCCCCGGCCTCATCCAGGGCCACCACCGCGGCGCCCAGCGCGCGGCAGGAGATCTCGCCCTCCCAGACCGGCACGTCCGGCGCGGCGCAGACGAAGGCCGAGCACAGGTCGGTCCCCCCGGACACCGAGCCGGTCTGCACGCCCGGGCCGAGCTCCTCGGCGATCCAGCGGAATCCCTCCGGCGGCAGCGGCGCCCCGGTCGAGCCGATCGCCCGCAACGCGCTGAGGTCTCCTCGTGTACCAGGCCGCAGGCCGGCCTTGCGGCAGGACAGGATGAACGGCGCGGACACCCCAAAATAGCTGACGCGCTCCTCGGCGGCCAGCCGCCACAGCGCGCCGAGGTCGGGGTGGGCTGGGCTGCCGTCGTAGAGCACGATCGTCGCTCCCACCAACAGGCCGCTGACCAGCAGGTTCCACATCATCCAGCCGGTGGTGCTGAACCAGAACACCCGCTGCCCCGGCCCGAGATCAGCCTGCAGCAGCCACGTCTTGAGGTGCTCCACGACGATCCCGCCGTGGCCCTGCACGATGCCCTTGGGCAGCCCGGTGGTACCCGAGGAATAGAGCACCCACAGCGGGTGGTCGAAGTCCACCACCTCGA
>JBOHFY010000342.1:0-23315 GCA_050699895.1 Pseudonocardiaceae bacterium | reverse complement strand
GGGTACTCCATCGCGCCGACGCCGATGATGGCGCCCTGCCCGGACATCAGCCGGGGTACTGAGTGGTTGGTGCCGATGGTGCCGGGGTTGGTTAGTGAGATCGTGCTGGCCGCGAGGTCCTCGGCGGTGAGTTTCCCCTCCCGGGCTTTCCGGATGATGTCTTCATAGGCCTGCCAGAACTGAGCGAAGGTCATCACCTCGCAACTTTTGATCGAGGCGACGAGGAGGCTGCGGCCCTTATCAGTCTTGAGATCGATCGCCAGACCCAGGTTGACGTGCTCGGGAGCCACGACAGCGGGCTTGCCCTGACTGTCGGTGGTGTAGTGCTGGTTCATCCATGGGTGCTCGGCCAGCGCCTTTACCACCGCGTACCCGATGAGGTGGGTGAAACTGATCTTGCCGCCCCAGGTCCGCTTGAGGTGATTATTGATCACTATGCGGTTGTCGACAAGCAGCTTCGCCGGTACCGCACGCACGCTGGTGGCCGTCGGCAGCTCTAGCGAAGTCTCCATGTTCGCCACCACGCGGGCCGCCGCGCCACGCAGCGGAGTGGCGGTGCCCTGTCCAGGGTCGTGCCGCGCTGGGTTGGGCAGTTCTGGCGCGCGTGCGACGGCCTGCGTCCGGGCTCTGTCCTCCGGTGGCTGCTTCGGGGGCGCCTGCGTGCTGGTGCTCGACGTCTGGCCGTTGTCGCCGCGCGGCGCGGGTACGTAGTCGGCGAAGAAGTCATGCCACGAGGAGTCCACCGTCGAAGGGTTGGCCAGGAACTGCTCGTACATCTCCTCGACGAGCCACTCATTGGGGCCAAACTGCACGGAGCGGTCGGTACGGGACACTGCGGGACTCGCCTCTATCCGTTTGCGTGGCGTCTGCTCAGGGTCTCGGATCTTCAGGGCCGCTGACGCCGCTTTCAGGCTAGCCCCCGCCGCAAGGCATTTGAGACCTCCGGCGACCAACGGCGTGTCGGCTGAGGTGAGGCGTCGGCGGTGCGGGCCAGTCATGCCGCGAGGGTCCCGTCCGGCGAGCCCGCGGCCCACAGCCGGGCGTAGCACCCGCCTGCCGCGAGTAGCTCGAGGTGGTGGCCCTGCTCGGCGACCTGACCGCCGTCGAGCACGATGATCCGGTCAGCCTTGGCCGCTGTGGCTAGCCGGTGCGCGATGACCACGCAGGTGCGGCGCGTGGCGAGCTGGTCGGCGGCGGCCAGGACCACCGACTCGGTGGCCGGATCCAGCGCGGCGGTGGCCTCGTCGAGTAACAGCAGGTCAGGGTCGACCAACTCGGCCCGAGCCAGCGCGATCAGTTGCCGCTGCCCCGCCGACAGGCCCTGGCCGCGCTCGCCGACCGGATGGCGAAACCCGTGCGGTAGCGCGGCGACGGCTCCCAGCGCGCCGACCCGCCGGGCCGCCGCCTCCACCTCGGCGGGGGAGGCCTTCGGGACGCCGTAGCTGATGTTGCTCGCGATGTCGCCGCGGAACAGGTGTGCCTCTTGCGGCACTACGCCCAGCCGGTGATGAAACGCCGCCGGATCGAAACGCCGCACGTCCACACCATCAATGAGTACCGTCCCGGCGGTCGGGTCGTAGAATCTGGCCAGCAGCTTGACCACGGTGGATTTACCGGCTCCGGTGGCTCCCACCAGGGCGACGGTCTCGCCGGGCGCGATGCGCAGCGACACCCCGACCAGCGCGGGTTGCGCCGCCCCGGGATAGCTGAAGGTGACATCGCGCAGTTCCACCTCACCGCGCAGCCGCGCCGGCACTCCGACGGCGTCGGCGCCGGGGGGCGGCACCGAGGTCGGCGTGTCCAGCAGCTCCCGGATGCGCCGCAGCCCGACCGCGGCCTGCTGGTAGCCGTCGAAGACCTGGGACAGTTGCTGCACGGGCGCGAAGAACAGGCCCAGGTAGAGCAGGAAGGCGGTGAGCACCCCGGCGGTGACGGTGCCCTCGGCGACTCGGAAGGCTCCCACACCCAGCACAGCCGCTTGCGCGAGATCAGACAGCAGGGCGACGAAGGGAAAATAGGTGGCGATGCAGCGCTGGGCGCGTAGCCGGGCGCGCCGGTAGGCGTCGCTGCGGGTGGCGAAGTCCCGGGCCGAGCGGTGCTCTCGGGTGAACGCCTGCGCCACCCGCGCACCAGACACGTTCTCCTGGAGGTCGGCGTTGACATCGCTCACTCGTTCCCGGGCCTCGGCATAGGCCACTGACGCCAGCCGCTGGAACACCACGGTGGCCGCGATCAGCACCGGCAGGCCGAGCATCGCCACCACAGCGAGGCCGGCGTCGGTGAGCAGCAGCGCGATGGCCACCCCCACCACCGTGAGGACGCTCACCAGCGCGGTGGACAGCCCGGTCTGCAGGAACGTGGACAGCGCATCCACGTCGGTGGTCATCCGGGTCATGATCCGGCCCGACATCTCGCGCTCGAAATAGTCCAGCCCGAGCCGGCTCAGGTGCGCGAAGCTGCGCACCCGCAGCAGGTACAGCAGGGTTTCCCCGGCTCGCGCGGCGACCACCGTCTGGGCGGCGATGATGAGCCAGTCGGCGGCGAGGACGCCGAGCCCGACGGCGACCGCGATGGCGAGCAGGTGCGGAGCGCGGCGGGTGATGGCCTCGACGGCGAGACCGCCCAGCGCCGGGAATGCCACGTTAGCCAGCGCGTCGAACCCGACCAGGATGGCGGTGAGGGACAGCCACCCCAGCATCGGTCGCAGCAGGTGGGTGAGCCGGAAATCCGGGTCGGGGGCCCTCGGATCGGTCCCGGTGACGTCGGGCTGGGCGGTCGCTGGCGGCAGCGCGGCTACCGCCGCGAGCAGTTCCGGGGTCGGCCTGACGCTGCCTACCATGCTGGCCACCATCCCGCCCCGCCCGAAGCCCCCCGCCATCCCGCCCCGCCCCGCACCAGCCGCGTTGCGCGCCGCCTGATCGGCTCGCAGAGCGCCGCTGGCGCCTTCCGGTGGGTCAGCCGGAGCATCAGGGGGCCAGAGCCGCGCGGTGATGCCGTCGGGTCCTGAATGCGGCGCGTCCGCTGTGCCGGCTGTGACGTTCTCGATCATCTCTCCGGGGCTCGCGAGCAGGGCGCGGAACAGTGCGCATCGAGCGCTCAGCTCGGCCTGGGTCCCGACGTCGATCACCCGCCCGCCGTCGAGTACCGCGATCCGGTCGGCCAACGCCAATGAGGACCGGCGGTGCGCGATGAGCAGGGTGGTGCGCCGTGAGGTGACCGTCCGCAGGGTGGTGTGAATGGCCGCCTCGGTGGCGGCGTCGACCGCGGAGGTGGCGTCGTCGAGCACCAGTACCCTCGGGTCTGACAGCAGCGCTCTGGCCAGCGCGATCCGCTGGCGCTGCCCGCCGGACAGGGTGAGTCCTCGCTCGCCGACCACGGTGTCGTAGCCTCCTGGCAGCGCGGAGATGAACTCGTGCGCCGCCGCCGCCCGCGCTGCCCGGCGCACCTGCTCATCGGTGGCGTCCGGGTATCCGTAGGCGATGTTGGCCCGTACTGTGTCGGAAAACAGGAACGCCTCCTCGAATACCATTCCGATGGCCCGGCGCAGCGACGCCAACCGCAGCCGCCGAACGTCGAAGAGGCGGCCGGGCGGCCCGAGGCGAATCGCGCCCCGCTGGATGTCGTAGAAGCGGGCTAGCAGGAGTGAGACGGTGGACTTGCCTGAGCCGGGCGTGCCCACCAGGGCTAGCGTCTCGCCCGGTTCGATGCCCAGGGTCATTCCGTCGAGCACCGGCTCGCTGCGGGCGTAGCCGAAGCGCACCCCGTCCAGGTGTACCGCCAGCGGCCCGTCCGGCACATCGATCGCGTCCGGCGCGTCGGCCACCCCGGGTTGGGAGTCGATCAGCTCGTAGACTCGCTCCACCCCGGCGCGGGCCAGCTGCGCGAGGACCACCAAGCTGGCGATCAACCGGGCCGGGCCGACGAGCATCGCCAGGTACGCGGCGAATGCCACGAACGTCCCCAGGCTGATCGTCCCGCGCAGCGCCAGCATGCCGCCCAGCGCGAACACCGCCACCTGCCCCAGAGACGGGAACGTGGTCAGCGTCGGGGCGAACGTCGCGTTCAGCCGCGCCGAGCGCATCCGTTCGGCGAACAGCCGCCGAGACCGGTTCTCAAGCCGGGCCACGGCGCGGGCTTCCTGGCCGAATCCCTTCACCACCCGGATCCCGGTCACGGTCTCCTCGACATGCTCGGCGATGTCCGCCGCGCGCTGCTGAGCCGACCAAGTCGCCGGAAACAACCTGCGCCGCGTCCGAGTGGTGAGCAGCCCGGCGGCCGGCACCGCGATCAGCGCGATCAGCGTGAGCAAGGGGGACAGCCACAGCATCGCGGCCAGTGCGACGGCCAGCAGCACCACCACGCCCGCCGCCAGCGGCACCATCGACAGCAGACTCTGCACCAGCTGCAGATCGGAGATAGCCCGCGAGGCGACCTGCCCGGTGCGCAGACTGTCCTGTGTGGCGCCGTCGAGCTTCTGCACCGTCCGGAACACGGCATTGCGCAGGTCATGCTGCACGTCCAGGGATAACCGCCCACCGAGGTAGCGGCGCGCGAAGGCCAGGCCGAACTGCAGGAGCGCCACCCCGACCAGCACGGCGACCAAGCGCCCCAGCCGTTCAGTGGTACCTGCGACGGCGTCGTCCACCGCGAGCCGGGTGAGCAGCGGGGTGGTGGCTTCCATGCCGACCCCGACACCGGAGGCGAGCAGAGCGGCCAGCGCGAGGCGGGGATGACGCCAGCAGGCAGCCAGCAGCCGACGGATCCAGCCGCCCCGGTGTGTGGTGATCTGCGCGAGCACGATCGTCAGGTTATGCGACCACCCTGACACTGGCTGGGCTGTCGCGGTCTGGGTAGCCGCCCAACACCCGGGTCAGCGACTGATCCCGGCTGGTGGCAGGTGGATCACGCTCGGTGGATCGATTGCTTGCCGGCTTCGCGCCGAGGCGAGGCCTTGCCTGCCGAGGTCTGTTCGGCGGCTGGAGCGCCGGGCTGACGCGGAACTACCTCCACCTGGCGCGGTCGGCAGAAGGGATTGGAGTTCCTGGCCGATCGTTCAACCGACCCTGTGCCCTCACCGATGAGGTGGCGGTGCGCGGTCACCCATACCTCGCAGGGCCAGCGGCGGCGGCGCAACCAGCCTGCGCAGACGGGGCAGCGACCCGTGGCGTCCGGCTGGTGTTGGACGAGCAGCTCGCGCCATCCACCGGCGATGGCCTGGATGTGCCTGCGCGCTAACGGCGCCGATAGCGTCGCACCCGCCCGCGCGGTTATCTCCTCAACCGCCGCCAACCGGCCCAACACCGCACGCCGCACTCGACGATTCACTTGCCTAACCTCCTTGTCGCCCCCCCGATCACCCCGAGGGCGCACCTGACAGGTTCTAACGACGACGCCGAAACGTCGTCACGCCGCAGTGCACTGTCTACCGGACTTTGCTCGCGGACTTAACCCCCTTCACCCTGGCGTCGTGGTGGTCCGCGGGGTAGGGGCCGCAAGTGCACCCAGATTGCCTAGTGTCCGCCAGGAGGCTGCCGGCCGTCCGCGACCCATCCCCGAGTGCGCGGCTGTGGCCGCGCGGGCCAGGATAGTCGTGTTCCCACCACACCGCCGGCTGAGCCGGCAATCAGGCCACCGCCGGCTGAGCCGGCAATCAGACGCCTGAGATCGAAGCCGAGGAGGACGCCGTGCGCGTCGAGGTCAACCCGAACATCTGTGAGGGCCACGGTCAGTGCAACGCCGCCGCGCCTGCGGTCTACGACCTGGACGACGGCGGGTACTGCCTGATCCACAACCCGGCGGTCCCGCCCGACTTGGAGTCCGAAGCCGAAGCGGGCGCCCTCGCGTGTCCCGTGCAGGCCATCACGGTCACCCACTGAGCGGGGGCCTTCCCGGGTGGCGGCTCGCCCGCATGTCCTTGCCTCGGTGGCGATGTCCCTCGACGGCTACATCGACGATATGCATGAGGCCCGGTTGATGCTGTCCAACGACGAGGACCTCGATCGGGTCGATGCGGTGCGGGCCAGCGTCGATGCCATCCTGGTGGGGGCGAATACGATCCGCCGCGATAACCCCCGGTTGCTCGTCCGCTCCAGCGCGCGCCAGGAGGAACGGATCCGGCGTGGCCTGCCTCCGCAGCCCATGAAGGTCACGCTGACCGGTCGCGGTGGACTGGACGTCACCGCACGGTTCTTCTCCGCCGGCGACAGCGAGAAACTCGTCTATACCCGCGATCAGGCCGTGCCCGCGGTTCGCGAGACGCTTGCGGATGTCGCGACCGTGGTGGCGGCTGGAGAGCCGATCGATCTGGGTCTGGTGTTGGACGACCTCGGCGCGCGCGCGGTCAAGCGCCTGATGGTGGAGGGCGGCTGCGCCATCCATACCCAGTTCCTCAGCGCGGGGCTGGTGGACGAGATCCACCTGGTGATCGCGCCATTTTTCGTCGGTGACCGTGCCGCTCCCCGGTTTGTGCACCCTGGCCGGTTTCCCCAGAGCCCTGAGCACCCGATGACACTCGCGCAGACCCAGCGGATCGGGAACGTCGTCCTCCTCCGCTACCTCGTCTCCCACGGTTTCCCGCGCGCGGGGGCGGCCGATGGGGGAACCCACGATCGAGCGTAGTTAGCTAGCCTGGCTGCGATGGCTACCATCGCGTTCCTCCGAGCGCCCCTCGGCCTTGCCGACGAACCCAGCTCTCTGCTGCCGGCGGCTATGGTCGCTGAGGCCAAGCGCACCGTGCCGGGGATGCGTGACGTGCTCGTGGAGGACACCAACCACTATCTGATCGTGCTCGGTGACCGGGAGGCGACCCCTGTGGCCGCTGAGATCGCCCGGCTGACGATGGCAGGAGAGTGATCGGCGATGAAGGTGTTCACGGGGGCCGGCGAGTTGCGAGCCGCGGCCGGCGGGCAGCTGGGCGTGAGCAACCGGATGACGATCGAGCAGCAACGCGTCAACGCTTTCGCGGACGCGACTGAAGACCACCAGTGGATTCACCTTGACCCGCGGCGGGCGGCAGCCGGCCCCTTTGGCGCCACCATCGCGCACGGGTTCCTCACCCTGTCGCTGTTGCCGCATCTGCTCGATCAGATCTACCGGGTCGAGGACGCCACGATGGTGATTAACTACGGGCTCAACAGGGTCCGTTTCCCCGCTCCCGTTCGGGTGGGATCCACGGTCTGGGCCGAAGTCGCGCTTGCCGAGGTCACCGAGGTGACCGGTGGTGTGCAGCTCGTGCTGCGCACCACGCTGCAGATCGAGGGCAGCGCAAAGCCCGGTTGCGTGGCGGACTACGTCACCCGGGTCTACTACTGATAGGCTTCCCTGGTATGGGCCACGAGCGCGACACAGCGCCCCAGTACGCCAGCGGGCCCTCCGGCAGTATGCCTGACCACGGCAAGTCGGCACTCGGGGCGATGCGCGGCGGTTTCGGCGGCTGGACTCGCTGGAGCGAGGAAGAACATACTGAAACGGATATTAGAGAGTGTACCGACCAGCACTGCATGAATGTTGAAGTGAATTGCGGTTTCCAGGGGTTGAATCCGGGCTCGCCACTGTCTCAGTCCGCGGGTGTGAGCGACGATCTTCGCGCCGCCTGGAGGGCGAAGCTTGCCAGTGAGGGCAAGCCAAGCTCGGGGGCTCAGAGCGTGCGAGATATTGTTTTCGGCCCGGTGCCCTGACGGTCTGTAGTTCGGCAGCCTCGTAGTTCGGCAGCCCCGGCGCGTCGGCGTCGCCCAGAACGGTGGCTGTGTGCCCCCTAGAGCACGGCAGATCTGTAGCCAACCCGCTGTCCAGGTGCTTACTGGGCACTGTTCAATCACAGAAAGTCAATCTGACGGTCTGATGTTGGACTGAACGGGTGATACTGCTTGCCCTTGTGGGGGAGTGTTCGTTTGCTGTTCACTCTATGACTAGATTGCAGCTACTTTTTTTCCTACTGAGATTGCATAGGTTGCGCCAGTAGCCGTTTGGCTGTGGTTGTCTTCGCGCTCGCTCCCCCGTTCGGAGGTCTTGTGAAACTCCAGAGGCATCGCGCCGTGCTGGGCTTGCTGGCTGGTTCTGGGCTGCTGCTCTCGGCATGCGGCTCGGACACCGGTGGTGGCACAGGCCCGCCCGTAACCAACCCCAACAACCCCACCGGGGCGGCTATCGCCTGCAGCTCCGGATCGCTGACCGCCGCCGGATCGACTGCCCAGCAGAACGCCGTCTCGCAGTGGGTCAAGGATTATTCCAACACGTGTTCGGGCGCTAACATCAATTATGGCGGCGGGGGCTCTGGGCAGGGTGTTCAGCAGTTCACCGACGCGAAGATCGATTTTGCGGGATCCGACTTTCCGTTAGCCGAAGGAAAGGAACAGCAAGCGGCGGACGCGCGCTGCGGGAGTGGGCCCGCGATCAATATCCCCATGGTCCCTGGTCCGATCGCTGTCGGTTACAACGTGCCCGGGGTGACGACAAGCCTGAATCTGTCCGCCGTCAACCTGGCCAAGATTTTTAGTGGCAAGATCACGAACTGGAACGACCAAGCGATTGCGCGGGACAATCCCGGCACGCAGCTCCCGTCGCTGGTCATCCAGAGTTTCCACCGGTCTGATGGTTCGGGGACGACCTACAACTTCACGAACTACCTGGCTCATGACGCCAAGGCGGACTGGACGTTCGGGACCAACAAGAACTGGAGTGCGCCAGGTGGCCAAGGCGCCAAGGGTAGCCAGGGTGTTGCTCAGGGTGTGAAGTCCACTCCGGGCGGCATCGGGTACTTCGAGCTATCATTCGCGACGCAGAGCAACATTTCCTACGCGATGGTCGGTAATGCTGAAGGCAAGTTCATTCCGCTCACCCAAGAGAACGCGGTGAATTTCCTGTCGAAGGCCAAGGTGGTAGGTACTGGTGGTGACCTGGGGCTACAGTTCGATTATGCCACCACTGACGCGGCCGCCTACCCGAACCTCCTCGTCACCTATGAGATAGTGTGTTCGAAGGGCAACGCCGCGGACAAGCTGCCGTTGCTCAAGAACTTCTTGGGATACGCGGCCAGTCCGACTGGCCAGCAAGAGCTCTCGGGTCAGGGATACGTACCGTTGCCAGGAAATCTCCAGCAGCAGGTGCGGCAGGCGATTAATTCTCTCGGTTAGTGGTGCGGCGACTATCGGTGTCGAAATGTCAGGTATGAGGATCTAGCATGAACGAACCGGAACGCGCGGGGGCCGCGATGGCGTTGGCTGCGGAGATTCCGCGCAGCGGTGGACCGCGCCATGCATTGTCGCCAGCCGAGCGGCCGTCCATGATGGGCACTTCTCCTCCCGGCGGAGATCACGGCCGCCGGGCTCGTCGGCGAGGCGATGCGATCTTCCGGATGCTGACCCAGGGATCCGGCGCCTTACTGCTGGCCGTCATGGCCGCTATCGCGGTGTTCCTCGTGTTCCAGGCCATTCCCGCGCTGAAGGCGAATACCACTAGCTTCCTCACCACGCTGACGTGGGATCCAGACGGTGCGCCCTCATCTTTCGGTATCGCGGCTCTGGCCTTCGGCAGCACTCTGACGTCGCTGCTCGCGCTGCTGATGAGCGTGCCAGTGGCCGTGGGAGTGGCGCTCGCTACCAGTCACTATGCGCCGCGATGGTTGGCACGCCCGCTGGCCTACGTCGTTGACTTGCTGGCCGCTGTGCCGAGTGTCGTCTTCGGGTTATGGGGACTGATCTATCTTGTTCCCAATATCATTCCACTGTCGAAGTCGCTGAATCACTATCTGGGCTTTATTCCGCTCTTTGAGTCTGACGGTACTTACGGCAAGTCGATTTTCGCCGCATCGATAGTACTCGCGGTTATGGTGATCCCGATCGTTGCCGCGATCTCTCGAGAGGTGTTTACTCAGACGCCTCGGGATCACCTTGAGGCGGCGTGGGCGATCGGGGCGACAAAATGGGAGGTGGTTCGCATTGCGGTCCTGCTCTATGGGCGCTCAGGTGTTGTCAGTGGGACGGTTCTCGGGTTCGGGCGGGCGATAGGAGAGACGATCGCGGTAGCGTTGGTGCTGTCGGCGAACTATCGGATCAGCATACATATCTTCGAACCTGGCGGCAACACTATCGCGGCCAATATCGCCAACCGTTATGGGGAGGCCGGCGACGTGGGCCGGGGTGCGCTGATCGCGTCGGGCTTGGTGCTGTTCGTCATCACATTGATTGTTAATTTCGGGGCGCGCGCAATCGTCGGCAGAAGCGGTCGGGCAGGCTCATCATGACTCACTCCGGTACAGCCTTCACGGTAAGCTCACCGTTGGTTCGAGCGCGGTTGCCCCGCTGGTCGCTCGCCGCGATCGCGGCGGGGGCGATCGCGGCGACTCTGGTCTTGTCCGCCGTGACGCGGATGCCGGGGCGGATCGGATTCCTACTTGTTGCGGCTGGGCTCTACATTGTCACGCAGACTGTGGTGTCGGGTCTGGTCGAAGGCTCGCGCCGGGCTAAGGATCGGTTGGCGACCAGCATCGTGGTAGTGTGTAGCTGTGCCGCGATTCTCCCGCTTGTCGCGGTTCTCGGATTCACCGTTGTCAAGGGTATAGTCGTGCTCAATGGCTCCTTCCTCACCCACACGATGCGCGGGGTCGCTGAGCAGGATCCGGACGGCGGTATTTATCACGCCATCATCGGCACGCTCGAGCAGGTAGGGTTGGCGACGCTCATGGCGGTCCCGTTCGGGCTGCTCGTTGCGATCTACTTGGTGGAATACAATTCCGGGCGGCTGAGTCGGGTAGTGAGTTTTTTCGTCGATGTGATGACCGGCCTACCGTCGATCGTTGCTGGGCTGTTCGTCTTCGCGGTGTGGATTCTGGTGTTGGGGCAAGGTTTCTCTGGATTTGCTGGTGCGTTGGCTTTGACGATTATTATGCTGCCTACGGTCGTCCGGTCGGCTGAGGAGATGCTGAAGATCGTGCCGGACAGCCTCAGGGAGGGTAGCTATGCATTAGGTGTACAAAAGTGGGTCACCGTGCTGCGTATCGTCCTGCCCACCGCTTTGGCGGGGATCGTGACGGGGGTGATGCTCGCTGTGGCGCGGGTGACCGGGGAGACTGCTCCGTTGTTGCTCACGGTGTTCGGCAACCCCGCTCTCAACGTCAATCCGTTTGCCGGTGCGCAGGCCTCGCTACCATTGTTTGTGTTTAGTGAGGCTGGTCTGCCTAATGAAGCAGCGATCAACCGGGCCTGGGCGGCGGCGTTGGTCCTGATTTTGATCGTCTTGATTCTCACCATTTTTGCCCGGGTTGTTGCACGCCTCGCGAGTGTCCTTAGTTAACTCAAAAATTGGATCTACCATGGCCAAGAACGTTCAACTGAAAGACGTCGACATCTACTACGGCAAGTTCCACGCTGTGCAGGGTGTTAACCTGTCGGTGCCATCGCGCGCTGTTACCGCGTTCATCGGGCCCTCGGGCTGTGGTAAATCCACTGTGCTGCGCACGATCAATCGTATGCACGAGGTCATCCCGGGCGCGCGGGTCGAGGGCCGGGTAGAGCTTGACGGTGAGGACATCTACCGGACTGGTGTCGACCCAGTTGACGTGCGTCGCACCGTCGGTATGGTGTTCCAGCGACCGAATCCGTTCCCGACGATGTCTATCCGGGACAATGTGGTTGCCGGCCTCAAGCTGCAGGGGGTGAGTAATAGGGCCCGGTTGGACGAGGTGGCCGAGCGATCGCTACGCGGCGCGAACCTGTGGACCGAGGTCAAGGACAGGCTCGGCAAGCCCGGTGGCAGCCTGTCGGGCGGGCAGCAGCAGCGGTTGTGCATCGCGCGCGCCATTGCGGTGCAACCCGACGTTCTGCTCATGGACGAGCCCTGCTCGGCGCTGGACCCGATCTCCACACTAGCGATTGAAGACCTGATAGGGGAGTTGAAGAAAGACTACACGATCATCGTGGTGACCCACAACATGCAGCAGGCCGCCCGGGTGTCCGACCAAACCGGGTTCTTCAATTTACCGGCCGCCGGCAAGCCGGGCCGCCTGGTCGAGCTCGACGACACCGAGCAGATCTTCTCCAATCCGCGGCAGAAGGCGACTGAAGACTATATATCGGGACGGTTCGGCTGATGTCGTCGATCGAGAGCTGGGAGCCGACGAACACACCAGAGGCAAGCCGCTACTTGTCGGTCGATCCCCAGACTCTCGGGCGGCTGCGGGTCCTGCGGGTAGGTGATGTGGAGCTTCAGCTCGATGGGTACCGGCTCTTTGTCCGGGGAAGGCCAGTTCACCTGCCACACAAGGAGTTTGTGATTTTGCGGCAGCTGATGGACAATGCCGGTCGGGTCGTCACCCGGCGTGAGTTGCTGGACAACGCAGGGGGCCCGGACCGGGCGGATGCCCGGAACGACCTGGAGGTGCATAGCCGCCGGCTTCGCACGAAGATCGAGAGTGACGTGGATCGGCCGACTCGCATTCGGACGGTCCGCAGCGTCGGCTACATTTTCGATTTACCGCAAGGCGATTAACGCTACCCACCGCCGAGGTAGTGGGGTGCTGGCGGGTCCCCTACCGCGCCAGGGCATCATAGGCGGGGTGAGCAACTCCACCCAGCAGCGGTCTACGACGGAGCGACTGTTTCGCGTCGCGATCGCGATGAAGGGCCTTGACGGCGGGCTGCAGCTGCTAGCCGGCATCGTATTGATCTTCCTACCGGCTGCCGCGATCACGCGATTGGTCGACCTGGTGGTGACGCGTGAGCTGGTCGGTGATCCCACGGGAAAGATCGCTGTTCATCTCCATACCGTGGCGGACCACTTCGCGGGTGGCACCCGGTCGTTCGCGATCGTGTACCTGCTGTTGCATGGAATAATCAAGATTGTGCTGGTTGCAGCCCTCTGGCGCAAGCTGATGGCGGCTTACCCGATAGCGGTAGCGGCACTGGGGGCGTTTGTGGTGTATGAAGTCCTCCGGGCAATCCATACCCACTCCATTGCGCTGCCGATCTTCGCCGCACTGGATCTGGTCATCATCGTCTTGGTGATCAAGGAGTACCTGCAACTGCGCCGGGAACGGCGCCTAGACCTAGGGATGTGAAGGCGAAGCTGAGCTCGGAACAGTTCACCAAGCCCGCCAGCTCGGCAGTCCCCGAGGCAACTAGCTGGCAGGCGGCCTCTCGTGCGTCGTTGCCTGGGCCGAGGGAGACTGGACCCCTGGTGCCTGGGCCGAGGGGGACGGTGAGCTGGCCGTCGGAGGTAGCTGTTCGGGTTCCTTCTCGCCGGACAACGCGCGGGTCTCCGCCTTGAAGATCCGCATCGACTGACCCACCGAACGGGCCATCTGGGGTAGTTTGTTTGCCCCGAACAGCAGCACGAAGACCGCCACCACGATCAACAAATGCCACGGGCTCAGCTCGCCCATCGCAGCCTCCTCGGCCAACGCCGCGCTGTGAATATAACCCCTCCCGAATTCTAGCTACACGGAGCATACTGCTGCGGGTCAGGCTGGCCCGCCGTGGGAGGCTGTGATCATGGCGCAAACGTCCGTTCGTGGAGCGGTGTCCGAGGAGCAGCCCGGTTTCCGGCGTGACGTCGGTTTGATGGCGTTGATGTTCCTCTCGCTGGGTTCGATCATCGGGTCGGGGTGGTTGCTGGGCGCGTTGACGGCGGCCACGTCGGCTGGTGGGGGGTCGATCGTGTCCTGGATTCTTGCGGGTGTGATCATCGTGTTGTTGGCGCTGGTGCACTCGGAGCTCGGTGCGGCCTATCCCGTTGCTGGGGGCACGGCGCGCTGGCCGCGGTTGGCGTTCGGTTCGCTGGGTGGGTTCACGGCCGGCTGGGTGGCCTGGCTGCAGGCCGTGACGATCGCTCCGATCGAGGTCGAGGCCGCGCTCAGCTACCTGGACCACAAATGGCACGGACTGATCAACGACGCGGGTGCGTTGACCCCCATGGGCTTGATCGCGGCCACGGCGTTGATGTTGCTGTTCACCGTCATCAACATCCTGGGGGTGCGGTGGCTCGCGGAGAGCAACCGGATCACGGTCCTCTGGAAGATCGCGGTGCCGGTCCTGACGGTCGGTGTCTTGATATGGGTGTCGTTCCACGCCTCGAACTTCACCGCCGGCGGCGGCTTCGCTCCCTACGGTGCCCACGGGGTGTTCGCGGCACTGCCGCTAGGTGTCGTGTTCGCGCTGCAGGGCTTTGAGCAAGCGGCGCAGATCAGCGGTGAGGCACGTGACCCGCAACGTAACGTGCCTCGTGCGATGATCGGCGCGGTGGTCGTGGGCACCCTGCTGTATCTAGGGCTGGAGGTCGCCTTCATCGGTGCGCTGAACCCCGCCAACCTCATCCACGGATGGGCCAGCCCGGTGGGCAAGGGCGACTTCGGGCCGTATGCGACGTTGGCCACCGGTCTGGGTCTGGGTTGGCTGACGGTTATCTTGTATATCGACGCGTTCGTCTCACCGGCGGGTACCGGCCTGATCTATGTGGGCACCTCCGCGCGGCTGTCCTACGCGCTGGGCCACGCCGGTTATGTTCCCCGGGATGTCAGCCGGATCAGCGGTCGCGGTGTACCGTATGTCTCGATCATTGTGTCGTTCGTCGTGGGTCTGATCTGCTTCTTGCCCTTCCCGAGCTGGCGGAGCCTGGTCTCCCTGGTCACCTCGGCTACCGTGATCATGTATGCGTTCGCGCCGATCACCTTGCTGGCCCTGCGCAAGGCTGATCACGACCGCACCCGCCCGTACCGGCTGCCGGCTCCTTCGATCATGGCGCCGCTGGCGTTCATCGCCGCGAACGAGATTATCTACTGGACGTCCTGGGCCACGGTGGAGAAGCTGATGCTGGCCATCGTCGTCGGCTATCTGCTGTTCGGGATCTCCTACGCGCTGGGGCGCCCGACTGAGCGACCCCCGCTGGACCTACAGTCGCTGGTGTGGATCCTGCCGTGGTTCACCGGCCTGACAGTGATCTCCTACCTCGGCCAGTACGGTGGGACGAAGCTGATCCCGGAGTGGGTTGACCTGGGCGTGGTGGCCGCATTCAGCCTGGTGATCTGCTACCTGGCCGTTGCGCTCAGCCTGCCAACCCACCGAGTCCGCGCGGCCGTCGCGGCCGAAGAGCGCGAAGCGGCGGTCCAACCCGAGCTCAGGACCGCGTGAGGACTGGCATGGTCGCGCGCAGCGTGGGAGTGGAGGAGGAGCTGCTACTGGTCGATCCGGACAGTGGCCGGGCGCTGGCGCTGTCCTCGGCTGTGTTGCGGGACGCGGCGGACAGTGGGCCTGCGGCTGACCAAGCCCTCACCTCGGAGCTGATGCGCCAGCAGATCGAGACGAACACCCGGCCTTGTGTCAAGCTCGACGAGCTCGCGTGTGAGCTGCGCCGGTGGCGGCGCGCGGCGAGCGACGCCGCCGAGGGCAGGGGCGCCAGGGTCGCCGCGCTGGCCACCTCTCCGCTTCCGGTCGAGCCGTCGATCACCGCCTTGCCGCGTCACCTACGGATAGCGGATGAATTCGGTCTCACCGCCCAGGAGCAACTCACCTGTGGCTGCCACGTTCACGTTCAGATTGAGTCGGAGTCGGAGGGGGTGGCGGTCCTGGACCGCATCCGCGGCTGGCTGCCCTGTCTGCTTGCGCTGAGCGCCAACTCGCCGTTCTGGCAGGGGCGGGACAGCGGCTACGCCAGTTTTCGGTCGCAGGTCTGGGGTCGCTGGCCATCGGCTGGGCCCACCGAGCTCTTCGGCTCCGCCGAGACCTATCACGCCACGACGCGGACAATGATCGAGTCTGGGACACTGCTCGACTTGGGGATGGTCCACTTCGACGCTCGGTTGTCCGGTCAGCACCCGACGGTAGAAGTGCGTGTTGCCGATGTCTGCCTGGTCGCTGACGATGCGGTCCTGCTGGCGGCCCTGGTCAGGGCCCTAGTCGAAACAGCTGCGCGGTCTTGGCGAGCCGGCGTGCCTCCAGCGCCACTCCGCACTGAATTGCTTCGACTCGCGGGCTGGCGAGCTGGTCGATCAGGTCTCGACGGTAATCTTGTTGATCTGGCTGGTCGGCCGGCACCGGCCGACCAGGTGATCTACAACCTCATGGCCCATCTCCGGCCGGTGCTGGCGGACCAGAACGAACTCGAGGTTGTCGAAGACTTGGTCACCGCCGTACTCAGACGGGGCAATGGCGCAGCCGCGCAACGTCAGATCTACCGTGCCAGTGGCCAGCTGACCGACATCGTCGCCCACGCCGTAAACCTCACAATCTAACTACCCACGTCGAGATCGAAAAGCCGCCGCCAGTTCTGCCTGCTGGTCAACGCGGGCATGGCGGCCCGGTACTGGTGCCGTACCCGGGGCTGCTCGCGTATGAGACGGGCAAGCACCCGCACACCCCGCACACCCAGCTTCCGCATCATGGTGCGGTCGAGGCGGCGGATTCGCACGCCCTGCTGGGAGAGCTCGGTGACCACCGCCGTCTCGAACCGGGAGACATGCCACCAGTGCGCGTCGCGGGCGCTGACCGCGACGGTGGCGCGGGGCTTGCGAAAGACCTGCCAGAGTAACCGTTTGACCAGGATCAGGCGCGGTCGTGAGGGTGTCGGTAGCGCGGCGGTGATCGGCATCGCCGCCGAGGGGATGCCGGGGATGCCGTGCGCGGGATGGCGGGTCGTCTCGGGATACTCCGCACGGAGCTTGCGAACAGCGGCGGCCGCTTCGACGCCACCGTCGCTTAACACCTCCGGTCCGGCCAGGAAGTCCGTCACGGCCATGATCATGGTAGCCGCCAGGCCGTACCGCATCGAGACGATGTCGCTCAGCAGCCCCTTCAGTAAGAATCGTGCCGTGTCGGTCCGGTTGGACCGGCCGTATAACGCGTGGACGATCAGCGAGTTGCGGAGGCTGAAGTAGCGGCACCAGTCATCCCAGTCCTTCCAGTGGAAATCCGCATGCCAGATCCCGGCGCCGGGTAACGTCACCGTGGGGTAACCGTGGGCGCGGGCCCGCAATCCGTACTCAATGTCATCCCACTGGAAGAATAGTGGCAGGGGATAACCGATTGCGGCGACGACTTCGGAGGGGATGAGGCAGGCCCACCAAGCATTGTACTCCGCGTCTATCCGGACGTCCTGGTGCTGTGTGGCCACGTCTGATTGGGAGAGTGCGTCCCTGACGGGCAGTCCGGCTCGCAGGATCGTCAGGTCCGTGGCCTCCGCCCCTGCGTGCAACTGGTTCGGGTGCAGCAGGTAGAGCATCTGGCCACCGACGATGGTAGGCGCGGTCGCGCAGTTGGCGAAGGTCGTGAGCCGGACCACGGTATCGGGTTCCAGCAGGATGTCATCGTCCATGAACAGAATATGCGCATGGTCGGTCTGATTGACCTCCGTGACCTCGTACAGTCCGCGGGTGAAGCCGCCAGCGCCTCCCAGGTTTGGTTGTCTCAGGTAACGCAGTTTCGCGCCGAAGGCGTGCTGGACGGCGGGGAACCCGGCTCGGGACTCGACGGTATCGTTTCCCTGATCGACGACATATACCGTGTCCACCATGGTGAGAGCGGTGTCGTCGTGGGACAGCGTGTCGAGGGTGCGTAGGCAGTCGTCGGCTCGGTTATAGGTGCAGATCACCACCGCGGTCGGGTGAAGGCGCTCGGGCTTGGGCACCAACCAGCGGGCGGCGCGCAGGACGAGCCCCGCCTCGCTGGTGGATGCCTCCAGCCACATCGCTCCGCCGTCGACGAACCTGTCGAGTCGCGCCGGGAGTCGCACCTCCTCGTCCCGCGCGCCCTCGACCGTGATGGTGGCGACAGTCCGGGCGTCTCCCACACTGTCCGACGCCCTGACCGAGATCTGTCCCGTGCCCTGCGCGATGGCTCGGAGCTCGACGTGCATCACCTCGGTCCACCGTTGCCAGTAGCTGGCTGGAAAGCGTCCGAAGAAGGTGTTGGTGGACAGTCGAGCGTGCGGCTGGATGACGACCCGTTCCCGTTCTCGTGCCACGATTCCGCGCTCGCTCCGCGCGTAAAGCTCGCCGGGCGCCTCCGGGAATGGGCCGGCGAACAACGAACGTTGGGCGAGCACCTGTTGTTGGCCAGACACGCTGTGTTGTTGGTCGACCATTTTCCCACGCATGCGGGCAGCCTGTCCACGCGCCGATATCACGGGTGCGACGCTGCCCTTGGAAGGTGAACGAGGGGAGTCCGGAAGCCGACGAGAAGATTACAATAAACCCCACGAGTGACAGCTATTTCCCAGGGATCACATCTTGTCATCGAGCAATCTCATGTCGTGCGGCCGCAAGCTCGTGCCGCTGACGCGCAAGCGCTTGCCGTTGACGCGTAAGATCTTGCTGCTGACTATTCAAGGAGCGCTGCATGGCTGCCTGCCGTCTCGTTCGCGCCTCGAGCAGCCGCTCGCTCACTGTGCACCCGATGAGTACGCCGACCAAGAGAGCCACCGCCAGAGCGATCAAGGTGAAATCCATGTCGATACTCCTCCTCGGCGTGCGTTCTCTTGTCGTTCATCAGTAGAACGTTCCGCCGTCATCCGTGGCTAGAGGGCAGCCCTCACCGCGCGGGTGACCAGCTCCGCGGCGCGGCGAGCTGGCGCGTCCCTCGGGCACGATGGGTGACCAGACCGTTACCTTGATTTATCGTGATAGTGGTTGCGCGCTTCGCCGGCGGTGGGCACGGTGGTAGGTGGACGGCATATTCAGCATCCCTGAGAACCGTGACCCCGGGAGCGGCAGCATGTCCACTCAGATCAAAGACGGCCGACGAATCGCCGAGGGCCGAGACCCTCGCTCAGCCCACGCCGCCGTGGGCGCCACCAGCGAGCAATCCCGTGTCACCGAGGAGGCGAGCGCTCAGCGAACGCGGGACTCGATAGCCCAGCTCGTCCGCCAAGGGCAGGACACCTCGCTGAGGTCGCTGCAGGTGTGGGCCGACCTGGCCCGCAAGCTCGGCCCCACCGCGCCGAGCTTCCCCGCCGGCGCGGCGATAGTCGCCCGCGTCTGTGGCCCGTTCGAGAAGCTGCTCGCGGCTCAGCGCCAGGTCGTCGACGAGCTCGTCGCCACCCAGTGCCAACTTGCGCAACAACTCCTCCACACCACCGCCACTGTCGGCGGCAACCCCGTCCTCTGAGAGGACGGCCTCAGCGGGGAGACCCACACACCGGCTGATACCGGCCCGCGGGCAACGGCGCTCACTGACCCGGCCGTGCCCCTGATGAGCCGCGCCGCTCAACGACGACTACCCAGAAGGTTGTTCCGTGATGAGTAACCCTGCGATGATTAACCCTCTGCAACTCGCTCGCCAGTGGTGGGCCAGCCTCGACCAGACCGACCAGCAACGGGTCTGGGACTCCCGCCACAGCTACCTCGCCGGTGACCTCGTGGAGAGCATGGCCAACGCTGGCGTGCCCGTGGTCAGTGACGGCCGCTGGTCCTGCGTCAGCGTCGGGCCCACCGGTTTCACCGTGCCCGTCGCCGTCCAGAAACTATTCCAGGGGCTGTCCCAGATGCCCCGAGGAGAGGTCGCGCTCGGCTCTTAGGCGCTGGCGACGGCGCGGGGGAGCGCGGTGACGAGGTGGCCGAGCTCGTCGTCGGTGTTGTAGTAGTGCACCGACGCGCGCACCAGTTCGGACAGGCCTCGGCGAGGCAGGTCCAGGCGGGCTGAGCTGGCGTGGGAGACGCTGGTGTTCACCCCCGAGCGGGCCAGGTGGCGCTGCACCTCCCGGGCGGGGACGCCCTCGACGGTGAAGGTGACGATGCCGCAGCGGCGCTGGCCTTGGTCGTGCACGCGCACCCCGTCCAGAGCCCGCAACCGGGCTCGCAGACCCTCGGCGAGCCCGGTGACGCGGGCCTCAATGGCGTCGAGTCCCCAGGACAGGGCGTAGTCGATGGCAACCCCCAGCCCGATCTTGCCGGCGTAGTTGGTCTCCCAGGTCTCGAAGCGCCGCGCGTCCGGGCGGATCTCGTAGCGCCCCGGCGCCGTCCACGTCGCGGAGTGCAGGTCGAGAAACGGTGGCTCGAGACGGTCGAGGATCGAGCGACGCACGTAGAGGAAACCGGTGCCGCGCGGGCCGCGCAGGAATTTGCGCCCGGTCGCGGAGAGCAGGTCCGCGCCGATGCGCTGGACGTCGACGGGCAGCTGGCCCACTGACTGGCAGGCGTCGAGCAGGAACGGCACCCCGGCCTCGCGGGCCAGGGCGCCGACCTCCTCGGCGGGGTTGACCAGCCCACCTTGGGTCGGCACGTGGGTCACGGCGATGAGCTTCACCGCACCGCCGCTTATGAGGCGACGGTGCAGGTCGGCGACGCAGATCTGGCCGTGCTCGTCGTCGTCGACGACCTCCACGACCGCACCGGTGCGGCCCGCGACCTGCAGGAAGGCGATGACGTTGCTGGCGTACTCAGCGTGGGAAGTGAGAATGCGGTCACCTGGCGTGAACGACATGGCGTAGAAGGCCATATCCCAGGCCCGGGTCGCGTTCTCCACGACCGCGACCTCGTCCACCTCGCAGCCGATCAACCGGGCGATCGCCGGGTACGTGGCCTGGATCTGCTCAGCGGCGGCCTCGGCGGCCTCGTACCCGCCGAGCTCGGCCTCCCGGCGGAGATGGGCGATCACCGCTTCGGTGACCTGTCCCGGCGGCAGCGCCGCGCCAGCGTTGTTCAGGTGCGCTACCCGGCTCGCGCCTGGGGTATCGCGCCGGGCACGCTCCACGTCGAAGACCACGAACCCCACGCTATGACTTAGGACGTCAGGGTGGGACTCTTCGCCGTGAACTCCCCCGCAGTCGCACTATGTGATCATGCCCGGTCTGGATGTTACGGACTTCTCGAAGCGCACCCGGTAGCCGAGCTCTTCCCGGCGCGAGTACCTGCCGCCTGGTCGGGTGTTGCCGCTCGCACCGTGGCCATACCACGATTCATCCAACCGCACCAGAGCGACTATGCCTCATGTCGTGGCTCTGACCCGTGGCTCTGACCCGTGGCTGTGGGCTTGGTGTCGCTGGCGTCGCCGTTGAGCGCGGGTGGATGTTCCTCACTGGCCGCACCGGTGGTGTGCTCAGCACGGCTCGCGGCACGGCGGTGATGTCCCGTTCGCGTCGATGAGCGGCTGCGACGGCTTGTCCCGCCCTGGGGGGACCGACTGGTGACCACTACCGACGAGAGGTGCCGTATGACCGACCTACCCCTGCCGCGCTGGAACGGCACGTGCCGAAGGGTGATTCCCGCGGCCGGTGCGCCGCACCGGGGCCCGGTGGGCTTCACCATCCTGGTGGTGCGCAAGCGTGACGGGCAGTTCGCGCTGGACCCGCACACCGTTGGCGCACGCATGATCACGATCGGTGAGGGCGGGGCCCGGGCGCTCCGCGTTGCGTTGATCGCGCGGCTCGGATGAGCGCGGGCCCCGTGGTCTGGTACCTGCGGTCGATCGGTGATCATGACACGCACCGGGGCGTGCTGCGGCCCGCTGAAGGTACCGTGGTCGCCGCGTGCGGGGTGACGTTCGTGCCCAGAGTGCTCCCGTTCGGCCGGGGTCTGGGATTCTCCGGCAACCCGCCCGACCCCGAGCAGGTCTGCCCGGCGTGCGCCAAGGCCACCCGGTGAGCGGCCCGGCGCGTTGGGCGCGGTCCCCACTGGACTACCACGCGCACCTGCTGCTACCCGAAGGTGAGCACCCCGCAGGTGTGCTCACGGCCCGGTGCGGCACCTCACTGCCGACCGGCGTCACCCAGCACGACCAGCCACTGCCGGGCCTGCGTTGTGAGCGCTGCCGCCTGATCTTCCTTGCGGACCCCATCGTCCGGGGCGACTCCCACCCGCGAGACGAGTAAAGCCCCGGCCCCCGCCTCGTGCGCAACACGGCAGGGGCCTCGTCTGCCTGGCGCCATCCTTGCTCTTCCCCTCACACCGTGGAAACGGCCAGGCGGTCGCGGAGTTCGGCGACACCGGTGCTGGTGTGCAGGGGCTCCAGCGCGGTGTCCAGGACCCGCAGCCGGTCATACGCCCGGGGCGAGTGCACCGCCGTCACCGCGTCGACGGCCTGGTGGCCGACGCTCACGGCGGTGTCGGTGTCCCCGGCGATCGCGTGCGCCCCGGCGAGAGATGCCAGCAACAGCGCCCGGTCCCGGGCGTGGTCGACGCCGAGGTGGTCCACGGCGTGGCGCAGCAGCGGTACGGCCCGCCCGGCGGCGTGCGGGTCGCTACTGTTCAGAGCCAGCCTGTACTGGGTGGAGCCCGCAAGACGGACGGTGTCACTGAGGTGCGCCCCCCAGGGGGGGCGGGTTGCTGGGTCGATGACGCTGAAGTGCTCTTCGGCCTCACCGAGGGCCCGGTCACACCCAGCGGCGTCACCCTGGACGGCGTGGGCTAGAGCCTGGGTGCCCGCCAGTGAGCGGTTGGTCGCCGCAGAGACGGGGTGTGAGCTGACGGCGGTGATGTGGCCGAGGTGGACCAGGCTTAGGGCCTCACGAGGCCGTCCCAGGTGCACCGCCTGCTGCGCCAGGTCATGCAGCAGGTAGACGCCGAGGTCGGTGCCTTGGGGGTGGTCAGCCTCCCGGGCGACGCTCAGCCCGATCATCCACAGCCTTCGGGCCGCGTCGTGCCGGTTGGAATCGAAGCTCATCCAACCCCCCTGCAACGCCAGGTGCGCGGTGGCGACCAGCAGCCGGGGCCGCACCTCGGTAGTGACCTTGGCACGAAGCAGGGGCAGGGTGGCGCGCAGCTGGGCCACGGCGGCGCCCCTGCCCAGGCCGCTGCCCTGGGCGAAGTCCTGGCTTTTGAACGCGGCGGTGGCCTGCTCGATGGCCTCGACATCGGCCGCGCCGATGTGGCGGGTGCTGGTGGGGTCGTCCTGGGGGAGCAGTGCGATGAGCCTGTCGATTTACAGCCTGGCCACTGCGGTGACTCCGACGGTGAGGGTCGCGACGTGCTCCACGAAGTTTCTGCGTTCCACCCAGTCCACCGCCTTCGGCCCGTCGATGCCCGCTTCGCCCACGGTAGTCCCCAGGTCGCCGAAACCGAGCAGGATTGGGGGGATGCACAAGAAGGTGGCTACTCGGGCGATGACGGCGATGTCGCGGAGTCGGCGTGCGTTGCGTTCGATCGCGGAGACTCGGCCTTGGCCGAGTCCGATGAGGTTGCCGAGGGTCTGTTGGGACCAGCCGGTGGCCGCCCGCACGCGGCGGAACACGGTGGCGAAGTCGTAGGTGGCCAGCGCGGCCACCATGGAGTCGTTGGGTGGGCCACGCGGCGAGGTGCCTGTTTGTGCAGGTCCTTTTCCGCGTGGCCTCCCACCGAACCGGACTTGCCCATTTCTGGGCATCCGGCTCTCCAGTGACTTACTGCGTGAACGTGTGGC
>JBOHFY010000341.1:0-23585 GCA_050699895.1 Pseudonocardiaceae bacterium | reverse complement strand
GCACTGGTGACCTCGCGTAATCAGGTGTCGCGTATTTGGTGTCGGTGTGGTGGCACGTGTTACTGGGGGGTGTGATCGCCGGCCGCGTAGCGGGTCCAGGTTCCGCCGGTCTCAGCGACCAGCCGGGTGGTGTGGTCGGGGTTGTAGCCGAGCATCTTGGCGACGACAGGCGCTGGTGTTTGGAGGATGAGCTGTCGGATCGCTGCCGTCCGGCCACGAACGCCGGGGATCTGGTGCTGGCGTAGGCGCCTTTCGAGGGCTTCGGGGGTCATGGGCTGGCCGCCGCGCCGGCCGGGGAACAGCCAGCGGGCGTCGGGGTTGGTGGCGGTGGTCAGGTTGAGCCGGTGGTCGATGTGGGTGCGGAGCAGCCCCGCGAATGGTGGGGGAATCGGTGTTGGTGGGTCGCCGAGCCGGATGCTGACCTCGTTGTCCTGGTGGAGGACATCGTCGGTGGTCAGGCGCAGGATTCTGGTCAGTGGCTGGGCGTAGAGCAGCATCAGCGTTGCGGCGAGGCGGGTCAGCAGCGGGATGTCGTCCTCGGTGAGCAGTCGCTGGATCGTGGCCAGTCGCTGTTTCTGGCTGATGGGTGTGGGGTTGGTCGTGTTCTGGTGCGGGATCGTTACCGGGGCCAGGAGCTGGTTGCGCATCGACCAGCGCAGGAAGGCATGGGTAAGGCGGCGGGCGGTGTAGGCGCCGGCGTACCAGGCGTCCAGGAACGCGATGGCCAACCGGATCTCCGCTCGGGCTTGCTGGGTCTGTTTGTCGGTGACCGGCCCTCGGTCGGCGAAGCGGCGAAGCCGCCGCTGGACGTGCCAGGCGGCGAATCGCTCCACCATTCGATCGGCTTGAACTACTTCTACGAGCGTCCACTCGAGCACGCTGGAAGCGGTGGGCGCCGATGGCCAGACATCAGGGTACGTTCCAGTAAGGTACCGTCATGACGACGCCGGGTGGGGATCTGATATTCATCAGCCATAACTCAGCAGATGCTGCCGTCGCTGAGGCGATTGCTCGCTGGATCGAGGATCGTCAAGCTACGCCGTGCTGGCTGGACCTGTGGGACATCCTTCCTGGTCGTCCGTGGCAAGAGGAGCTGGAACGCGCACTAGAACAAAGCACGGTGGCCCTGATCCTCATCGGCAGCGCGGGTTTCGGGCCATGGCAGAGCGAGGAGATGCGTATCGCGATTGACATGCGCGTTAGAGCCCCCGGCCGCAAGCTCATAATTCCGGTTCTCTTGCCTGGCGCGGATGTAGGCACGACCGATTTCCCACGGTTCCTGCGACGCTTGTCGTGGCTCGACATGCGCAAGGAGATATCAGACGACGTTCTTCAACTGCTGGTTCAGGCGATAAAAGGCGAGGAGCGCAGGCATACGCCCCCGGTTATTCGCACGGAGCCGGTAGCTGCCGCCTTGTCCTCCAATATGCGGCAAGCTCTTGTAACGGTCGAACGGTCAATTCTTGGAGTTCGGCAGTGGGCTCAACAGATACAGAATACCGATGGCGGCCTACCTTCCGATAAGGAAGGCTCGTACAGTTGCACATGGTCTACAGCCGGCCTACTGTGGAGCGTTTGGGAGGCTGGCGAATCCTTTCGGCAGCTGTGGATGAGGCGCGCTCTCACCTGGGTGCTTGACAACACAAATGATGACGGCGGTATTCCGATTGTCGCACAAGGTGACCCCTCGATTACGGACGCAACGGCGCAAACACTTCTGGCGTGTGCCGGTTGCGTCATGGAGACCGCCGGAGAGCGTTACGCACGATCAATGCGAACGCTGGCCGAATGGCTCGTGTTTCACCAGGAGGACGGCGGATGGGGTTGGCGGCCCGGCGTAGAGCACTGCTGGACGGCCTCCACCGTGTTCAGCCTCCTTGCGCTGCGCGCGTGTCAGGCACGGATAGGTGACAACCTTGCCGAGATCGACGAAGCGCTCGAGGTGGGAGTACGATGGATATTATCCGCTCGCAACCTTGATTCTGGATGGGGTTCACACAAAGGAGATTCATCTCGGCCGGCGGTAACGGGTCTTACGATGTTCGCTCTTGCCGAGCTCGGGTATGGCGATCAGGCGCAAATCACGGTAAACTACCTGCTCCAGGAGCTCGCCCAGCAGAATCGATGGATTACCACGATCGACAGGCCGTACCGGCACACAGTAACGCGCTTTGGTGATGCATATGGCCTACTCGGGCTCTTGAGCTACCTTGACGACATGGATTGTTTAGAGTTCCACAGAGGGTTCGAGGCTCTGATGCGATCGTTCAAGTACCCCCACTTCCAGTACGAGCAGTCTGTCATGCATACCTGGCCGACCCGTGACGGACTTCTGGTGATGACCCAGATCGCGCGACGGCTTGGCTCTACCATTATCCGTGCACGGCCCTCCGATGACCTCTGGTAGATCATCGGACTGCTTCGCGCACGGCTACTAGGGCGAAGCCCTTACCTACATCGGTCGGCTTCACCAAAGCACGGTCGATGCGATTCAAGAGATGACCATAGTAGGCCAGAGCGTGTAACGCCGGAAGACCGAACGCGATAATGATGTCATGCCAGAACGCTCCGAGCCGCGTTAAGTACGAAGAATGTTTCACAACCACGAGATGATGCTCACTCAGGATTTCCTTCAGGGATTCCAACCTGTAACGTCTACGATGGTCGAACTTCTTCTCAACGCATTCCTGCGCCTCCTGGAAATCTTGGGTTGCCGCGAGCTGAGAATCGAGCAGAAGATTCTTCACCCCCTGCGGAAGCGACCAGATCCAATGCCAAAATCGCTGATAACGGTCACCGAATCGCAACGATTGATCCGGCACGGTCAGCGCTAGGATGCCGTCAGGCGCCAGAACGCGCGCGCATTCGGCAATCATCATTCGATCGTCTTGAACATGCTCGAGGACTGAGTTGCAGAAAACTAACTCAAAAGTTCGACTCGTGAACGGAATCTGTTCGCCTGAGGCAACGACGATGTCGACCTTACACGCCGTCGGTGCGGTTCGCAGCCGGTCGGCGAGCTGGGCCAGTCGTGAATAGTCTGTGTCCAGTGCGACGACTCTGGCGCCCCGGGCTGCCAGCAGTATCGCTATATATCCGCTCCCCGCGCCGGCATCGAGAATGGGAGACCGATCAAGTTGACTTCGAAGCATACTAATAAGCCGCAGCGCCTGGCTGCGATTCACAAACGAATGCCATGCGGGTTCTACATAGAGTCTCAGCCGAGCTCGTCGCACTAAGGATGATCTGCGCATTAGATCGTACACCCAAAGTCGGTCTTTGGCGATGCTGATGACAAGTTTGCTCCGGCGCAATAGAGCGCTTTGAGGTGTTTGCGTTCCTGGGCCACTGAAATCGGAACGTGAACCAGGTTGTCGCGGACGGCACTGTCGGCCGACTCGACGCAGGTCATCACGGCGCGCCTGAAGGCTAACTTTGCGGCATTAAGCTCTGTGAGCGATTCTGCTGTCGAGAGATCGTTGGCGTGTACTTCGAACACTGCGAAGCGTCCTGTATTGTGCTCCCTGATTCGCGCTCGTGCGGCGGCGGAAGGAAGTTTGCGTGTTCTTTCGTCAAGGTCAGGGTAGAGCACTCGAATGACTCGACACTCGGGATTCGGTGCAGTCGCCGTAAAGGCGAGCGACACGTTAAATCCTTGCAACTGGAGTCCTGCCAGGAAGGTTCCGCCCAGCACGTTGATCGACAGACTATCCGCTAAAGACTCGGCTCTGTCTGCCACAAAAGTCCGCCGCAGAGAACGCAATTGTGGGGAGAATAAGGAGATTTGTTCAATGGTTCGACGAATTGGCCGATAGAGGCCGTTGACAACATGATAGCACGAGCCGCCTCTCATGGCGGCTGTCGGCTTCAGCACTACCACCGGCATAATTGACCCCTGATGGCCTGCATGACGTCTGCAAGAATTACGCCTCTAGCAGCTCGATCGCATGGCTCACGAACGTAGGTGTATGTACTCGTGCTGCTCCATGGCCTCACCACATAAGCGGGGCCAGCTTGGGCGAAGTTCGCGCACATGACGGTAACGACCAGCGTACCCAATTCCTCACTCCAGTGGAAGCTGTTGCCAGCAACAGTGTATTGCTCGCCCGCATACAGCCGTACTGCATCGACACGCTTGCTGGTGACACGTTCGTCGAGCGGATCAGAGATCGACTTCGGTCCGTCATATCGTACCTTGTAGAGTCGCTGATCCCCGGCCTGGTCGCTGGCGACTTCGAACGTTTGGTTTTCGATTGCGCCGGCCAGCACCGCGCTGTGGAGAGTCCAGCCATGCGAGTGGCAAATCTGTTGCGGGAGTTGTGGCCTGCCGAAATCTGGGTGCCAGACGTGAATAACAAGCTTGCCTGATGAGTCTCGCTCGATAGGGATGTCAATAAAGCCGAGCGGATGCCAGAGAATAGGTAACTCAGATTCGTTAAGCGTCAGATGTTCGATAACCAGACGGCGAGTTTCATCGACGGGATTAGCCTGGGTAATCATGTACTTTAACCGTGCCACAATTTCGCTCATCAGCGTACTCTTTTCTTATAGCACCCACGCGGACCTCTCACTTGTCAAGAATTTCCTCCTGATTCGGATCGAAGGCAGGAGAGTTGATTACTAGATATTTGGCGTTTCCTGAGATCGCGTGGCGCGCTCCTTTAGGAATCAGGATGGCATCCCCGGGTGCGACCTCGTAAACCTCGTCATCGACAGCAACTTTGGCGTGGCCGCTGATCAGATAGTAAATTCGGTCACTTCGATGGCTGCGACTCGGGCCGTGGCTGCCTTCGAGCTCAGCTTCGGCGATGCTGACATTCGCGCATTCTTTTCTAGTTATGAGGTTCCTGAGCCCGACGTCGTCCATCCTGCGCGTGTCGGCCTCGGCGTTGCGCACGTGCATCCGTTCTCCGTTCATTGATGACGAGCAGGCAACCTACCTCAAGGATTGAGGTACCAGTAGTATCGCACGGTAACGGCGCCCAGGAAAGGTGTCGTAGCCTGACCCGTCGGTAGCGTGTCGCTCCGTTGAATTTTGGTCCTGATCTTGTAGGACTGCAGGCGATCACCCACTCGCCTGAGGAGTCGCCACCCCGATGTCTGCTACTACCCTGACGCTCGCGATCGAGCCGGGACCATTGAACGCTCGTTCGTCGTGGATGGAGTTCGAGTCGCTGGCGGTGGAGATGTCGCGTGAGGTCCCGTTGCGGGCGTTGGAGGCCGCGCTGGCTGATGCCCAGAAGCGGTTGATCGATTCGGTGTGCGGGCTGCGGTGGGCACCGGTGCAGGGCCTTGCGGCACCGTTCGCGTGCCCGCGCTGCGAGATGGCTGAGGACTTCGCCCGGAAGGGCAAACGCACCCGCAGGCGCAAGCTGCACACGGCGGCGGGCACGGTGGAGTTGGTGTTGTGGCACGTGGGGTGCTGTGGCTGTGGGCGGGTGTTCGCCCCGCTGCTGGTGATGCTCGGGCTCTCGGGCACGCGGCGCACGGATCGGTTGACGGTGGACCTGGCCGAGCTGGCACCCAGGTCAGTTTCGCCCGGGCCGCGGGGTTGTCTCGTGAGCTGGCCGGGACCACCGCCACGGCGGGTCAGGCGCATAACGCGCTGGCCGATACCGCGCGGTACGGTCCGTGATCTCTGCTCCGAGGTGTATGCGGGTGTGACGGGTCGCCTCGAACCCGTCACCTGTCCGCGCTGGGTCGTATTCAGGTCTGACTATGGCGGCGCGAGTGTGGGTGAGTGGTCGGTAGGGTGCGGCGGCGCCGGGTGAACGATCGAGTGCCCGGAGTCGTGGGGGGAGGGTGGCATGGTGCTGGATCCCCGTGCGGTGATTGCGGTTCTTGTCTCGCCGCGGTGTTGTGCTGCTATTGCGGCGGGGGCGACGGGGACGGTGGTCCGCCTGCTCCGCGAGACTCACAACTGGACCCAGCAGGACCTGGCCGACCGGTCGGGCTATTCCCAGGCCACGATCTCCCGGGTGGAGCGCGGGGTGAGCCGCGCCGCGCGGGACACCGCCGTGCTGACTGATCTTGCGGTTGCGCTCGGGGTGCCTCCCGCTGTCCTGGGCGTCGCCAGCGACCTGGGCCAGCGGCCTATCCTGAATGGTGTGTACCGTCGGGAGTTCGTTGGTGGGACTGCGGGTCTGGCGCTGATGGTGCTGCTGCCGCAGAGCGTGGCTACCCCGGGGCGGATCGACGCCGCCGACGTGGCCCAGTGCTGGACGGCGTTGCGCCGCCTCTACCAGCTGGACGAGCGTCACGGCGGTGGCACCATCTGTGAGCTGACTGAGGGGATGGCGCGGCGGCTGCAGGATGCTTTTCGCCAGGGTAGTTACCCGCCCGAGGTCGGGCGTGAGTTGCAGAGAGTCACCGCGGCGACCATGGAGCATGCGGGGTGGCTTTCCTACGATGCGGGGTGGCAGGACAGGGCGCGCCAGTGGTGGCTTGAGACACGCCATTTCGCTGACATGGCCGAGGTGCCGGGCGTCCGCGTGACTGTTCTGGCGTCGATGGCGCTGCAAGCCAGCTATCTAGGTTCTGGGGCGGAGACGGTTGAGTTGATCCAGGCCGCCAGGAAAATCGCGACTCACGATCCGGAGAATCTCCCGCTGCTGTCGCTGTTGGCGGCGCGGGAGGCCATCGGGCACGCCCAGGCGGGTGATCGCGGGGCCGCTGTCTCCGCTCTCGGTGAGGCCCGTCAGTGGCTCGACCGGGGGCGGCGTGGGGATGAGCCGTTCTGGCTGGATTTCTGGGGCCCGGCCGATCTCACCTGGCACGAGACGCGAGTCGCATTAATCGCCGGGCAGGGCAAGTCCGCCGAGGCAGCCGCCCGCACCGCTCTGGCCAGTGTCGACGCGGTGTCGTTTCCGCGCAACCGCACTCTCTATGCCGCTGGCTTAGGATTGATCCTGGCCCAGCGTGGCCAGCTTGACGAGGCCATCAGTGTCACGACTGAGGCCATCCAAGGAGTGCACGCGGGGTTGAGTTCCGGCCGGAGCGTCGCTAGCCTGCACGGCACTCTTCACCTCCTCGGGCAGCAGAAGTACCCCCCGGCGGCCACCTTCTCGGCGGCCGCCCGCCGCCTGCTCCCCGCGAAGTAACGCGAGCGGCTCCGCGCGTGTTGGTGTGGACCAGCTCACGGTGACTATTTCGGGTCGGCCTCATCGGTCATGATCCTCCTTACGGGCTCAGCTCATACGCTGTAGGCTGTAGGCGCACCCGAATCCTCCGACCTGTTGTTACATTCGTTCTGGTGCGGCGATGCCGAGTAGGTTGAGCCCCTGGCGCAGGGTGCGGGCGGTGAGGTGGCACAGCGCGAGGCGATTGGCTCGGACCGGGGGGTCGGCCGGTAACACGGGGCAGGCTTCGTAGAAGTCGGTGAACGCTTTAGCCAGCTCATACAAGTAACCACAAAGCCGGTGCGGTTCCAGGAACCGGCCGACTTCGGCCAGGGTATCGCCGAATGCGTCCAGCTTCAGCGCGAGCGCCCGTTCCGCGGGGTGCAGGGGCAGGGTCGGATCGACCTTGGCGCTGGTATCGCCGGCCTTGCGGAGGATGGAGCGGATGCGGGTGTGGGCGTACTGGAGATAGACGCCGGTGTTTCCCGCGAAGGACACCATGCGGTCGACGTCGAAGACGTAGTCTTTGGTGCGACTGGTGGACAGGTCGGCGTATTTGACCGCGCCGATCCCGGCCTGTTCCGCGATCTGGTTGCGCTCGTCGTCGGTGTGGTCGTGCCCCTTGTCGGTGACGGTGGCCCGTGCCTTGTTGACGGCCGCGTCCAGTAGGTCCATGAGTTTGACGGTGCCGCCGGAGCGGGTCTTGAACGGCCGCCCGTCGGGGCCGAGCACGGTGCCGAACGCGACGTGGGTGACGTCGATGGTGTCGGTGAGCCAGCCGGCGCGGCGGGCGGCCTCGAAGATGAGCTGAAAGTGCAGGGCCTGGCGGGAGTCCACGACGTAGAGCAAGCGGTCGGCTTTGAGGTCGCGGATGCGGTAGCGGATGGTGGCCAGGTCGGTGGTGTCGTAGCCGTAGCCGCCGTCTTTCTTGCGCACCATGAGCGTGACGGGGTTGCCGTCGGGGCCGGTGACCTCCCGGGAGTACATGACCAGCGCGCCGTCGCTGTCCACCGCGATGCCAGCGGCGGTCAGCTCGGCGACGACGTCGGGCAGCCAGGCGTTGTAGCGGGACTCACCGTCCGAGTCCTCCGGTTCCAGCAGCACACCGAGCCGGTCGTAGATCTCGCGGAACGCGAACTCGGACTCCGCGACGATCTCCCGCCAGCGGGCGACGGTAGCCTCGTCGCCGGCTTGCAACGCCACGACGCGCGCTCGCGCGCGGTCGGCGAAGGACGGGTCAGCGTCGAACGCGGCGCGCGCCGCCCGGTACAGGCCATCCAGCGCGGCGACGGTCGAGGTGCCCTCGGCGAGTTGATCGTGGTGCCAGGCCGCGTCGGGGTGCTCGTCGAGGTACTGGATGAGCATCCCGAACTGGGTGCCCCAGTCGCCGAGGTGGTTCTGGCGGATCACCTCGGCCCCGAGGAAGCCCAGCAGGCGGGCCAGGGCATCACCGATGATGGTGGTGCGCAGGTGCCCGACGTGCATCTCCTTGGCGATGTTGGGCGCCGAGTAGTCGATGACCGTGCGCCGGCCCTGTTCGGGCGTACCGATGCCCAATCGGGGGCTGGCCAGCCGAGCGGCCAGCTGTGCCCAGACGGCGGTGTCGGCGACGGCGAGGTTGAGGAAGCCCGGCCCGGAGACGGTCACGTCGTCCACGAGCGAGCCGCTGCCGGTGCGCAGCGCCTCGGTGACCGCGGTGGCCAGTTCGGTGGGCTTGGCATGGGCACGCTTGGCGAGCGCGAGAGCGGCGTTGGACTGGAAGTCCGCGTGCTCAGACCGCCGCACGACCGGATCGGCACCGGCCCACTCCGGCAGCGCCCGGCCGAGGGCGCCGGAGACAGCGGCCTCGACCTGGCTGATCAGCGAGCGCACTTCGTGCTCCTTCACACTGGCATCCTCCTTGCTAGTCGCGATTGTCCACCCCACCTAATGGAGAGCGTCACTGACGTGAGTGGTCGCGAAGGGCGCACATCCCGGGGCAGCCAGCGCAGGGGATGCCGCAGGACTCCGTCGCGACGCCGGATGACGTGGCTGGTGCCGCCGTGCCGGACGCCTCGACCAGGCCGCGTCGCCCGGCCAGCACATCATGGACCAGAGCGCGAAAGTCGTCGTTGTCGCTGTGGTCGCGCAGCAGGGTGAGCGCGTCTCGAAGTTCCTCCGACAGCCCCGGCTCCCCGCACCCGCCGTCCGGCAGGGGCTCGTGATCGGCCATCGCTCCTCCTTACCCGTCGATCGCCGCTCAGCTGGTGGGAGATGTCGTCCAGGGGCTGGCCGGTCCGTCGCGGGAGTCTGCCACATCGGCCAGTAGCTACAGTGAGGTTATGGCGGCGCGGATCACCCTGGTACTGGGCGATATCACCGAGCAGCACGTCGACGCGGTGGTGAACGCCGCCAACAGTTCGCTACTCGGCGGGGGTGGCGCGGTCCTGGACGTTTTCCGCATCGTGTGGCACAGCCCCACGCACCGGGTAACAGAGCCCGATGTACCGGGCTGGGGGCCTCCAAGCAACCTACCAGTCTAGGTCCTGCGCACCCGAGGGCAAACATCGCCGCACACCTTGAGAGGAGACGGGCATGAGCCAGCCAGACCTCAAGCCGCGTAGTCGGGATGTGACCGATGGGCTGGAGCGGGCGGCGGCCCGGGGGATGTTGCGGGCTGTGGGCATGGGTGATGACGACTTCGCCAAGCCCCAGATAGGGGTGGCCTCGTCCTGGAACGAGATTACCCCCTGCAACCTGTCTCTGGACCGGTTGGCCAAGGCGAGCAAGGAGGGCGTGCACGCCGCGGGGGGCTTCCCCATGGAGTTCGGCACGATCTCCATCTCCGACGGCATCGCCATGGGACACGTCGGGATGCACTACTCGCTGGTCTCCCGCGAGGTGATCGCCGACTCGGTGGAGACCGTCGTGGAGGCCGAGCGGCTGGACGGCACGGTGCTGCTGGCCGGCTGCGACAAGAGCCTGCCCGGGATGCTGATGGCCGCCGCGCGGCTCGACCTGGCGGCGGTGTTCGTCTACGCGGGCACCGCCCTGCCTGGTCGGGTGGGTGACCGGGAGGTCACCATCATCGACGCCTTCGAGGCGGTGGGCGCCTGCGTCCGCGGCCGGATCAGCCGGGCGGACGTTGACGCGGTCGAGCGCGCGTTCTGCCCCGGCGAGGGTGCCTGCGCCGGCATGTACAGCGCCAACACGATGGCCTGCGCGGCCGAGGCACTGGGGATGTCGCTACCCGGCTCGGCCAGCCCGCCCGCGGTGGACCGGCGTCGCGACGGTTTCGCTCGCGCCAGCGGCAGCGCGGTGGTGGACCTTATTCAACGCGGGATCACCGCGCGGCGGATCCTCACCCGGCAGGCGTTCGAGAACGCGATCGCGGTGGTGATGGCCTTCGGCGGCTCCACCAACGCGGTGCTGCACCTGCTTGCCATCGCCCACGAGGCTGAGGTGCCGCTGGAGCTGGACGACTTCAACCGGGTGGGCGCCAAGGTGCCGCACCTAGCCAACGTCAAGCCCTTCGGCGCCTACGTGATGGCCTCCGTCGATCAGGTCGGCGGCGTGCCGGTGGTGATGAAGGCACTGCTGGCGGCGGGACTGCTGGATGGCGACTGCCTCACCGTCACCGGGCGCACCGTCGCTGAGAACCTCGCCGAGCTGGACCCGCCTGACCTGGACGGGAAAATCCTGCACAGCCTCGCCGACCCGATCCACCCCACCGGGGGGATCACTATCCTGCGCGGCTCGCTGGCCCCGGAGGGCGCGGTGGTGAAGACCGCCGGCGTCGACAGCGCTGGATCCCTGGGGACGCGATTCGCCGGGTCCGCCCGGGTGTTTGACGGCGAGCAGGCCGCGATGGACGCCATCCCCGATCTGCAGCCGGGCGACGTGGTGGTGATCCGGTACGAGGGTCCCCGCGGTGGGCCGGGGATGCGCGAGATGCTCGCGGTCACCGGCGCGATCAAGGGCGCCGGGCTCGGCAAGGACGTCCTGCTGCTCACCGACGGGCGCTTCTCCGGCGGCACCACCGGCTTGTGCGTCGGCCACGTGGCGCCCGAAGCGGCGCACGGCGGGCCGATCGCGCTGGTCCGCGACGGTGACCCAATCGTGCTGGATGTGGCGCTCCGAGAGCTGAACCTCCAGGTCGACGCCGAGGAGCTAGCGCGGCGCCGACAGGAGTGGAAGCCCCCGCAGCGACCACTGCGCGGTGTCCTAGCCAAATACGCCCGGCTGGTCGGCTCCGCCGCCCACGGCGCCGTCTGTGGATAACCCGTGAGTGGCAAAGGGGGTTATCGCTCGCATCGCCACTCACGGGCGAAGCAACTAGGGCTGGCCGAGGCGAGACGTGGGCGCATGGTGGTTCTGCCGAGCCAGTGGGATAGGTCGGTGAAGCGGAATGACCAGGGCGAGGTCGATGCGACCCTTCCGCGACAGCTCCAACGGTGTTCCTTGCAAGGTGAGTGTCGCGGTGATGACGCACTCTCCTCCCCGCAGCGCCACCAGGGCACCCTGTCGCAGCACCGCTGTGACTGCGTTGAGGTCGAACACCACCGTCAACTCGAAAACGAAGGTGTGGACCTTGACGCCATCGACGAGCAGATCGACGGATGGACGGTGGGTCGAGCTGACGCGGTGAGTCGCCAGGACCACGACCTCCTCGCTGCCCGGACTGGCAAGCGTGCGCTCCGCCGCTGTAGCCAGGTCGGTGTACTTGCGCCAGCCGGACATCAGGACTTCCCCGAGGTCGAGGTTGAGGAGTCCGTCGGCGACTGTGGCGATTTCGTGGTTGACGGCCTGCAGGGCCGAGCCGGACAGGTTGCGGAGGCCCTGGATCGTGAAGGGGGACAGTCCTTGTTCGCTGAGCGAGTGGGCGAGGACCTCCACGGTGTCGGTGGTGTCGCCGAAAAGGAATACCCGGGCCGACAACGGTTCGGTGAGGTCGGTGGAGCTCACTGGTGCACTTCCTCAAGAACCTGCGTGCCGCTATCGGCGTGTGGCTCAATGCGCACGACACAGGTTGGCGGTGAATGGCCTGTCCGGGACTCCATGACCTCGGCGACAGTGCTGGGAGCGGCTCCAACAACAGCGTGGACATGCGCGCGTACCCACTTCTGCCCTTTCTGGGCCTGAGTGGCAAGCAAGACCAATAGCCCAATCAATAGCGCAATCAACAGCCCGATGCCCAGCAGGATTAGCCACCACGGAGGCAACTCGAAGGCTGCGGGAACCACAGGGGCGGCCGGAGGAGGGGCCGGGGGAGGCGCTGCGGGAGCTGCTGGTGCAGGGGCTGGGGGAGGCGCTACGTAGACCGGAGGGGGTACGTAAACCGGTGGTGGCGCTACGTATACCGGAGGAGGTACGTAAATCGGAGGAGGTACGTAAATCGGGGGAGGTACGTGGATCCGGCCATGTTCGGGGTTCGGCGGAGGTGTTACTTGGCGCGGAGGAGTTGAGCAGTCCGAGTCTGTCTGATAGCCCTGGTTTCCGTTGTGCCCATGGCCTCCGTGGCCCCGGCCTCCCTGACAGTTCATGCCTCCCTGGCCTCCCCCGTAGCCCCCGCCTCCTCGGCCCCGGTCTCCTCCGTGGCCATGGTCTCCCGGGCCTCCCGGGTCTGCTGAGATGACGTTGGCAGCGCTTCCGCTCGGGATCCGTAACCCCGCGAGGCTGGACGCGAGCATGAGGTTCGCGGAGTTGGGCCGCAGTATCAAGGTTGATGACTGCTCGACTGAATCGACCCGCGCCATACTTACGGCGAGTGCAAGCAGCGCGCATACGCCTAACACCGCTACGGTGAGCACACAGCGGACAAACCGGCGGACGGAAGACATCCAGCCTCCCTGGCAGGCCCTCCCTGTACCGTCATCGTGCAAAAAGAAAGACTGCGTGTCACTGGAACGGGGGGATATAGCACCCGAACGAGTGTTGTTGGTGACGTTTTGTATGCAAAATACACGCAGAGTGCTACGTCTGTTCCAGTTAGCTTTCGAACTTGACGGTCATCGCGGAGCGTCGAGGACGCGTTGGGCTGCGGCGCCGGGGTCGGCGAGTATGTCGGATTCCCATAGCCGGATCACGGTCCAGCCTTGCTCGCGCAGCGTGGCAGTGACCTCGCGGTCGCGGCGCATGTTCGCTTCGATCTTCGCGACCCACCACTGCGTTCGGCTGGGGAACAACTCGGCGAGGCTGGCGAGGCCACGGCGGTGGTGTTCATTGCCGTGCCACATGTCACCATCGACGAAGATGGCCAGCCGTCGGGAGCGGTTGACGATGTCTGGGCGCCCGAGGACGTCTTTGCCGTGCAGGCGGTAGCGGAAGCCGCGCGTGTGCAGAGCCCGCCGGAGAGCCAGCTCGGCTTTGGAGTCTTTGGACCGGACTTTGGCCATCATCCGGCTGGTGACCGCAGGGTCTCGCGGGGCCCGTCGGCCGGTCTTATCAGCGAGTACCACGCGGTGCGCCTCGGGTCGCACTGGCCAGCGCTGGGCGCAGGGCTTGCGCCACGGCTTGTGACATGACCAAGCCTAACGTGACGGGAACGGCGTTACCGAGCTGGCGCATCTGTTCTCCGCGTGGACCGGCCAGCCGCCAGGTGTCCGGAAACGTCATGGCGCGGGCCACTTCTCGCACCGTCATATATCGGATGCCACCATTGTCCAGACGCACGACGGACTCTCCCCCGGGCACGCCGTGCACCCCGGCCTTGACGGTTTTGGCCGGCCGATCGAGGTCGTTGGGGGTGTGTCCGGGGTACTGGCGAGCCCCGGGCCAGCCGTAGTGATGCAGCCAATCGGGATGCTCGTCGCGATCTCCGAGGGGCTCGGGGAGGTCCTGGATGGCGTCGCGCAAGGTACGCCATCGCTGCACAGTCGCATTCAGAACAGGCGCGCCGAGAACGGCGCCGCGGGTGGTCGGAGTCGCTCTGCGGTGGGGGAGGCTGTACTCGGCCCAGTATGAGCCGTCGATCTGCGCTTGCCGTAGCGCGTCGCTGGAGTGGGTGGGAGCGGGGAACTCCCACTCGCTCAGGCCGAGGTCGCGGCGGAAGGCGACCACGAACACCCGCCACCGCACCTGCGGCACCCCGTAATCCGCGGCGTTGACCAGCAGGTACTTCACGTCGTAGCGCTCGGTAGGGTCCCCGTCGACCCGCAGCGCCCGGACGAGACGGGCGTCGTGCTCCTCCCAGCCTTCCGCGCCCACCCGCTTCTCGAACGGCGCGGCCAGCTCCCGCAGGATGTAGTCGTAGTAGGGCTTGAACGACGGGCGCAGTAGGCCCTTGACGTTCTCCGCGATCACCGCCCGAGGCCGGGTCTCCCGCACGCAGCGAAACAGCTCCGGCCAGAGGTTGCGCGGATCGTCGTATCCCTTGTGCGCGCCGCCCAGGCTCCATGGCTGGCAGGGCACACCACCGGCCACGACATCCACGCGCCCGGCCCAGGGCCGGAAGTCGACCTCGCGGACGTCACCTTCGATCAGCGGCCAGGGATCCGTGAGCGTGGCGGGTTCCGGCTGGTCCGCGTCGTGGCGAACCGCGCCGTTGGCGCGTAACGTCTGCGCCGAGCGCCGCTCCAGCTCGTTGACCAGCAGATGGCGGAACCCTCCCTCGTGCATCGCGCGAGCCAACCCGCCGCCGCCGGTAAACAGCTCGATGCTGGTCCCCACCTCCACGACCGCCGGCTCCGCCACCGGTGGCGAATGCGTGGCGGGTGGCTGGGCCTTCCTGGCGGCGACGGTCACGGAGCGAAACCGTACCGCGGGACACCGACAGTTCCGGACCGTGACTCGCGGGCCCTCGGGCGGCGTGCGCGCGACGACGGTCGCGGCTGTACTCTACCGTTCGCGTCCGTGAGCCCGTCCCAGCCTTTCGGTGCCGCTGCCGACTTCAAACTCAGCGTGACCCAGGCCTTAGCCGACCAACTCGCCGAGCGGCTGCAATCACTACTTTCAGCGCCGCTGAGCGAGGACTCACTTGGCCATCTGGAGAACCGGCCAGGCGTGTACGAGCTCTTCTTGGGTGGCCAGAGAGTGTATGTCGGCAAAGCCAGCAACTCCCTGCCGGCGCGGCTGGGCAACCACGCGCGCAAGCTGTCCGGTCGCACTGGTCTGTCGCGGGCCGAGGTCAGTTTCCTCTGCCTGTACGTCGATGAGGATCTTGAAGCGGCCGCGCCAGAGACTTTGTTGATCAAGAAATACAGAGGAACTGGCGGGGCGCCGTGGAACACCAACGGCTTCGGCAACAACGACCCCGGCCGGCGCCGTGACACCAGCGAGATCGCCGCCAATCACTTCGACGCCCTCTACCCGATCAACCTGGACGCCATGGTGGAACTCACGCCAGGTGTGCGGCGAGTCGAGGAGCTCCTCGCCGACGTCAAGCGGAAGTTGCCGTACAACCTCCGCTACGAGCGCGCGACCACGGCCTCCCGCCAGGGCCACCAGGCCTTGATCAGCTCCGACGCGCCGGAGCTGAGCGTGCGACAACTCGCTGGGCTCATCCTCGGCGCGTTACCCGTCGGATGGCAGCTCACCGCCTTACCCGGCTACCTGATTCTCTATCACGAGACCGTCGATTACGAGACCGCCCTCGTGTGGTGGAGGAGCACCCCCACGGGGGTGCTCGAGACCACCGGCCCCGCCCACACCGCGCCGCCCGCCGGCGACCAGCTTCTCTCCGGTGCAGAGTCAGGGGCCGACATGGAATCATAGTTACTGTAAGTGTAGTTACACCTACTGCGCCGCCGGTGGTACGGCAGCAACCGTGACTTCGATCCCCCGGCCGGCGGACATGTTCGATCGGGCCTGGGAGTGGGCTGCGCTGGCCCGGTTTTGCACCGACGCTTCGCCGGGCGCCACGTTGGGGGTGGTGTCCGGACGCCGTCGGCAGGGCAAGTCCTCCCTGCTCGAAGCGTTGTGCTCAGCGACGGGCGGATTTTATCTCGCGGCCACCGAGGCCACCGAGGCGGAGTCGCTGCGGCAGCTGGCCGAGGCGGTAGCCCATGACGAGGTTACTGTCGGTGGCCGGGCTGCCACTGTGACCAGCGGTGTGGTCAACGATGGTGCCCGGCGTCGCACCTGGGAGGTTGATGTCGTGGTGCGAGCAGCGGACGGGCGAGTGCTGGCCCTGGGGGAAGCGAAGTGGGGGCAGGTGCTGGACATCGATCACCTCGAACGCCTCCAGCGCATCCGTCAGCTTCTTACCGCGCAGGATCGGGACGGCGCTGAGCGCGCGCGGCTGCTGTGCTCCAGCGGAGCTGGCTTCACCGCCGGGTTGCGCGCGGCCGAGCGAGACGGGCAGGTCAGCTGGGTCGGCCTTGATCGGCTCTACGCCGTGACGGTACCTCACTAAGACGCCGCGATAACGCCAGGAACGGGTGCGCCTCGCTACGCTCGCAGGTGTGGAACCGCTGCTGACGGTACGTCAGTTCGTGCCTTTCGGGCTGTCCCACGGTGTGGTGGTCGTGGTGCTCATCGCGGTCGCGGCGGCGCTCATCGTCGCTGGTCGGCGGGGTCGCGGCAGGTCCCTCGAGCGGTGGTTGAGCCAGGCGTTGGCGCTGGTGTTCGCCGGGTTCCTGGTGCCGGTGTGGCTCCACGGGCTGCTGTCGGGGCAGGGGGCGATCAAGCATTCGCTGCCCTTGCAACTGTGTGACCTGGCGTCCATGGCCGCGGTGTGGGCATTGTGGTCGTACTCGTCGACGGCGTTCGCGCTGGCCTATTTCTGGGGTCTGACGCTCACCTCGCAGGCCTTCGTCAGCCCGGAGCTGACCGGCCCGGACTTCCCGTCGCTTCAGTTCCTGTCGTTCTTCGGCATGCACAGCGGGGTGCTGTGGGCGGCGATTTACCTGACCTGGGGAGTCGGGTTGCGGCCGGACTGGCGTGGTTACCGGATCGCGGTCCTGGCCACGATCGGCTGGGCGGTGGTGATGTTCGCGTTCAACCGCGTTGCCGGCACCAACTACGGCTTCCTCACCACCAAGCCGGTGGTGCGGTCGCTGCTGGACGCGCTGGGTCCGTGGCCGTGGTACCTGCTCTCCGAGCTACTCCTCGGCGCCGCCGCCTGGGCGCTGATCACCTGGCCATGGGTATGGCGGCAGGCTCCACACAACGCCCACACCGCGGCGCGCTGAGGGTAACGACGCAACGAGCTACAGCGTGGGCGTGGGCGGAGACGGGGGCCCGCCGCCCCGGTAGTTCTTGCGCGCGCTCCAGATCCTGTGCTGATCGAACCGAGCCCGTTTGTTCTCCGCCCGCCACCGCCCGACGAACCACCCGCTGGCTCCCATGAGCGCGAGCATGCCCAGCACCATGTCAGTAGTCATATCCCCACCTCTTTGGGTGATGAACCCCCTTCAGAGGAATTAATAGCACACTTTCTGACTGAAAGTAATCTACTGTGAGTAGCGAATAAGACACTATCGGGCACAAGCATTGCCGGAACGCCGACGCCGAGGCTTCATGTATGGTCGCGAACTGCGGGAGCGGCTGTGGGCGACCCGGGTAGCGCTCTGTTCACCAGGTGGGGTTCACCAGGCGGGACTCAACCAGGTAGGTGGACTAGCCAGCGATGTTCTCGAGTTCTGAGCGACAGAGCTTGGCGGCGCGCTGGGCGCTCTCGGAGTGGATCCGGCAGTGGCCGTGGTGACCGGCGTGTTGACCGCACTCCGCGGCGCACCGGTCGGCGGCGGTGGCCGCCGCCTCCAGGACGGCCCGGATGACACCGGCGTCGGCGGCGGCGGGGCGGGAAAGTACCCGCTGCGCGGCCGCGGCGATGTCGGCACAGTCGAGTGCCGCACGGGTGGCGCTGGCCATGTCGGCGCCGTCGCAGGCCATCATCGCCGCGGCGCAGGTGGTCGACTCACTGTCCAGGTCGGCCAGCGCCCGCCGGACGGCGGTGAGGCCGTCGACGGTGAAGAGCAGCTCAAAGGTGACGTCGGGCTCCGGGGTGGCCACGGCGGTGCGAGCGAGCCTGGTGACGCGCGCCGCGTCGTCGGCGAACCGGCGGCACGCCACACAGCTCGCCAGGTGCGCGTCGATCGCGCCTCGTTCCGCCGCGGTCTCCTCGCCGTCCAGCTGCGCTGAGAGAGCCTCCCTGCACCCCATGCAGTCCACACCCCAACTGTCGTCCATCAGAGCCCTGGAGTTCCAGGCCGTGTTGGGCTTAATATTTTCTAATGGGTGACCCCCGATCTGCTGATGCGCGAACCACCGCGCTCGCGCTCGCGGCGGGTGCCGGAGACCGCGCCGCCCTGACCGCCTTCATTCGCGCTACTCAACGTGACGTATATCGCTTCCTGTGCCACCTGTGCGATCGTGGCGAGGCCGAAGACCTCACGCAGGATACCTACCTGCGCGCACTGCGCGCACTGCCCAGCTTCGCCGGCCGTTCCTGCGCCCGCACCTGGCTACTGTCCATCGCCCGGCGAGTCGCCGCGGACCAGATCCGGCGGACCAGCACGCGACCGCGCACCACCCCCGTCGAGGACTGGGACACTGTCGTAGCCGCCAGCCTCACCCGCCGACGGTCCGGATTCGACGAAGGTATCCTGCTCCGCCAGCTGGTGGCCGCGCTGGAACCCGATCGCCGAGACGCCTTCGTCCTCACCCAGATGCTGGGTCTGGACTACGCGGCCACCGCCGAGGTGTGCGGCTGCCCCATCGGCACTATCCGCTCCCGGGTGGCCCGGGCGCGGGAAGACCTGATCCGCGCGATGAACGCCCCGGGAGTGCCCGGCTGCGGCGCCACCGGCCCGGCACTGGTGGCCTCGGGTGACTGGCCCGCCCACGGTCGGCCTCGGCGCGGTCGCTGACCTGTGTTTCTTGCGACACTGGCCCGGTGGACGATCCAGCACGGTTGCGGGTCGCGTTTCCTTAGCGCCCTCCACGCCAGTGACGCGGCCGCGCTATACGCGCTGGATCAGACCTGGGCCCCGCTTTACTGCCACCAGTGTGACCGCTCGTTCTGCGGCGAGCATTGGGCCCTCACACCCACCTTCAGCTGGGGTTTTGACCACTACTCTGGCACCTGCCCGATCGGGCACCCACACTTTATCGACCATTGTTGAGCACTGGGTTGTATTCGCTGGCCACGACCTCGCCCGGCTGCGTGCCCGGGACGAACTTCCGCCAGTCACCGCTGACCATGGTGGGGGCTGGCACCACCCGCACCCCATCGCGGAAATACGTGCTCGACAGCACCATCCGCGCGGTCGTGGTGCGGTTGGGCCCCGCGGTGTGGACGCAGTGCGCCGAGTGGAAGCTGATCTCTCCGACGGAGTACGGGCCGTCCTCGACGACGACCCCCCGGCCCCGGAAGACCTCCGAGACCCGCCGGTCGTAGGACGTGCCGTGCTTGTCGAACTCGATGTCGGCCACCAGCCGCCAGGTGTCGGCGCCCCGGGCGAAGGCCAGCGGCCCCATCTCCTGGGGGGTGGGCTGCAGCGGAATCCACGTGGTGAGAACGTCGGGGGAGTCGAGCGGGAAGTGGTGCGCGTCGTAGTGCCAGGGGGTCCGCCCGGCGCCGGGCTCCTTGGACAGCGCGTTGTCGTGGTAGAGCCGTAGCCGCTCGACACCCAGCAGGGCCTCGGCGATGCCGCCGATGCGTGGCGAGAGCACCGCGCAGCGCAGCAGCGGATCGGTCAGCCACATCATCTCCAGGCTCTGGAAGCTCACCGCCGGGTTGACCTCGGCGTCGAGCATCGTCCGCAGCCGGGCCCGCAGCCGCGCCACCGTGCCCGGGGTGAGCACCGCGGGCAGCTTGACGAACGACTCGTCGGTGAACTGCCGCACCTGGGTCGGCGTCAGCGGGTACGGCTCGGTGAGTTCGGCGACCACCGCGTCGTCGGTGGGCAGCGGGCCCGGGTCGTGCGGTGACAGCTCCCTCAGCGGACCGCTCGGCACCGGTCCGTCGGCCAGCGACATGTACCAGTCCCACCACTGGTCGTTTCCTCGGTCCCAGGCCAGGTCGATATCGGAGGCAGCGCCGGCCGCCACGGCGGGGGACAGGTGCGGGTTCCTCATTCGTTCTCCCAGGTCATCAGGTGTACCTCGTGCTCGAAGGTGTAGCTCCCTTCGGGTGCCCGGCAGCCCGCCAGGTACCCGGCCAGCGGCCCGTCGGACTCCATCCGGGCCAGCGACACCGTGTCGTCGAACGCGCAGCGCTGCAGGAAGCCCTCGATCACCGTGCGGTCCGCCGAACCGGTGCGGTAACACAGCCGCGCAACCGCGATGTCCGCGCCGGCCGCGGTCAACGCGGCCGCGACCTGCTCGGCGTCGGTGTAGGGCGTGACCTCAGGGGCGTGGGTGGCCCGGTATGCGTCGTAGAACGCGAGGTAATGACTGGTGGCACTGGCCTGGGCGACGGCGCCGAACCCCCCCGGGAGCAGCGCGGCGACCATCCGGGCCACTCCGTCGGCGAGCTCGTCCGGGGGCAGCGCGTAAAGCGCGTGGGTGGCCCACGCGACGTTGTAACGGGCCCGCACGTCGAGCTCCTGCAGCGGTAGCTGGTGCGCCGCGGCGGCCTCGAACGGCGCGGTCAGCACGGTGCGGGCCTCGGCGATGCTGAACGCCGAGGGATCGAGCAGGTCGACCGCCACGGTGAGGTCCCGGGTCGCGGCGGGCAGCCCGGCCGCCAGCAGCGCGGCCGGGAACTTTCCGCTGCCGCAGGCCACGTCGAGCAGCCGCAGGCGGCCATCGGTGGCCCGGGTCCGCAGGTCCAGCGCCCAGTCGCGGGCGGTGGCGAGCTGGCGGTAGTCCTCGGTAGCGAGGGCGTAGAAGGCCTGCATCTCCGCCCGCTTCGCCTCGCTCCAGTGGTCGAGGCTGCGCTGTGCTGTGTCCGGGAGGGCCACCCCTGTACTCAACCACAGCCATAACGTCGCTGTAACGAATGCGGAGGACCGTCCAGGTTCGGACTGGTGCCGCACCCAGTTGACAGCACGATCGCGCGGGTTCCCTGACCGGGCTTGGCATCCCGCTGCCGGAACGACCAAGCGAAATTTTCTGTGCTGGGTAGGGCGTTGGCGTGAGAGGTGACCTCACTGACCCGGGAAACGTCGAGAGGGACGTTGTCATGACCGTTGATCTCAACCACACCATCGTCGCGGCCCGCGACAAGCTGGCCTCCGCGATGTTCTTGACCGATCTGTTGGGGCTGCCCGCGCCGACCCCGTTCGGGCACTTCCAGGTGGTAACCCTGGATAACGGGGTGAGCCTAGATTTCTGGGAGACCTCGGAGGACATCCGACCGCAGCACTACGCGTTCCTCGTCAGCGAGGCCGAGTTCGACACGGTCTTCGACCGGATCCGGGCGCAGAACCTGCGATATTGGGCCGACCCCTTCCGCCAGGAACCCGGCGAGATCAACACCCGAGACGGTGGCCGCGGCGTGTATTTCGACGACCCGAACGGTCACATCCTGGAGCTCCTCACCCGTCCCTACGGCAGCGGCGTCGTGGACTGATCGCGACATTCCGACTGATCCATGACGTCAGGCTACGATGACCAGTTGGCGCAGGACGACGACAGCGACGAAGACCAGCGTCACGGCGAGGTCGAAGGACACCCCACCCATCCGGATCGGTCGGACGACCCGGCGCACCGGGGCGAGTGCCGGCTCGGTGAGGCGATAGATCACGCGGCGTACTAGCCCAAGCCCCTCCTCGTAGCCGGGTCTGGCGAGAACCCCGACCAGATCGACGACGATCCTGCCGATCAGCAGCAGCTGGAACAGCAGCAGCGCCAATCCGACGAGCGTGAGCAGTGCACCCACTCCCGTCACCTCCTCTACAGACTCCGTTCAGGTGCTCCCCACCAGCATTCGCGCCAGACGTGAGAAAAGGCTGAGAAGAATCAACGGGTTGGGTGCGGTAGCGGCGCCAGCAGCCGCAGCGGGGCCCACGCGATGTCGGCGACGCCGCCGAGCATGTGCTTGGTCAGCTGGTGTGGTCGACGTTGCGGCCAGTGGCGCGGAAGGTGAGCAACGACGCCACGACGGCCGCGATCGCCGCGATCAGCCCCAGGTAGAGGCCAACCCCGGCACCACTGGTTACCGTCACGACGCTCCCCAGGTCGACCTCACCCAGCTCGCCCAGCCCGAGCCGGCCCGGCCCGTCACCGGAGCCCGGGAGCGTCACCCAGCGCAGCACGATCGTGACGGACGCCAGTACGGACAGGACAAGAATGATCAGCGACCTTGAGGTGGCCAACCTCAATCGCCCGCTCACCGTGCTGAGGAGCACCACGCCGCCGGCCGCCACCAGCAGCAGCACGGAGAACCAGGCACCGAAGCCCGCGTTCCAGGCGTCTTTCGCGTAGGGCGATGGGTTGGCACCCAAGATTGAGACGTGGGTCGTGCGCCAGGGAAGGTAACTGGAGATGTACGCCAGCAGGGCCGCGCCGACGACGACCCAGTCCGCTCCTGGCAGCTTCGCCACACTGGATCCCGCCATGTCTGACCCGCCTCCCTCGGTTGCAGGCATGATACAAGGCACTGGTAGGCCGGCAGCTATTGCCGGACCCTGTCACGGATGGTCCTCGTCGAGTCTGGTGTGTTCCAGGTCGAGTGAGCGCTGGATCCGTCGACGGGTCGCGTCGGTGATCGCGCCGTCGTGATAGAGCCGGTCGAGTTCGGTGCTTTCCACGTCCAGGAGATCGCGGCGCAGCCGGCGGTAGATCGATGACATGCGGGGCGATTCACCGTTGTCGTGGTCCGCAAGACGCTCGATGCGGTCCCGCCAGCTGGTGCGGAGCGCCTCGATCACGAATTCCGGCGCGGCTGCGGTCTCGGTAAGGTGATCGAGGTGCGACAGCCCGGCGTGGGCCAGCGCCAGGCGCGCGGCGGTGTGCTCCCGCTCGACGTCCTCCGGTGCCAGCGCGACTCCCGCTCCCCGGACCAGCGGCGCGAGGGTGAACCCCTGCACGACGAGGGTGATGACGATGACTGCGGTGGTCAGGAGCAGGACCAGGTCACGATCGGGCAGCGCGGCTGCGCCGCCGGTGGTCACGGGGCTGCCGGTGGTCAGCGGGATGGACAGCGCGGCGGCCAGCGGCACGACGCCGCGGGTGCCGGCCCACGACACCACGGCCGGCACCCGCCAGGACAACCGCTCGGCGCCGTCGCGCCGCTGCCGGATCGCCGCTAACGGGAATACCCACGCCACCCGGACCACCATCAACGTCGCGGCGAGCGCCAGCGCCTGCAGCGGCCACCGGCTGTCGATACCCTCCTGCCCCCGGAGCAGCGCGGGCAGCTGCAGGCCGATGAGGCCGAACACCACGCTTTCCAGCAGGAAGACGACGGTCTGGAACACCGCGGCCAGCTGCAACCGGGTGCGCGCGTTGGTCAGCCGGGTGGCCTGGGCGCCGAGGATGACGCTGGCCACGACGACGGCGGTGACCCCCGAGGCGTGGATCGACTCGGCCGCCACGTACGCCCCATAGGGGGTGACCAGGGCGACCACGGTCTCCAGCACGGGGTCCTCGGTGCGGCGC
>JBOHFY010000340.1:0-7250 GCA_050699895.1 Pseudonocardiaceae bacterium | reverse complement strand
CCTCCGGCTCGCGGAGCTCACTGAGGTGGCCACGACGCTCTCCAGCCTCGCCGACCGCCAGCTCTCGCCCGACCAGACCGCCTTTGCCATCGGCACCGGCAGTCTCCTGACCCGCACCGAGGAGGGCCTGTTCGGTTTCATCCACCGCTCGGTGGCGGAGTGGCTGATCGCCAACGCGATCGCCGAGCAGCTCAACTCCGGTGCGCCCGCACCCCCTGCGCTGCACCAGCGCCCGCTGTCCCAGTTGGCCGCGGAGTTCCTCTGCGACCTTGCTGACACCCGGGCCTGCCAGGCCTGGGTGGACTCGGTGCCCACCGACGCCAACGAGGTGGCGCAGGCCAACGCCATCAGGGTGAGCGCCCGGCTGCGCACCGCGCCGAGCACCGACCTGCGCGGCGCGTCGTTGCAGGATGAGGATCTCTCCTACCGTGAGCTGCGGGAGGTCGACCTCACCGGTGCCGATCTCACCGGTGCCAGCCTGGTGGGAGCGAATCTGACCGGGGCCACCCTGCGTGACGCTCGCCTGGTGGGAGCTCGGCTGGATGAGGCGCAGCTCACCGACGCCGACCTGAGCGGGGCGGACCTGCGCGGGGCCCGGTTGCTGCGCACCGGCCTCACCGGCGTGACCGTGACCGGGAGCCGATGGGCCAGGGCGGCGCTCATCGACGTGACTGGCGTTCCCCAGGACGCACCGGAATTACACGGGGCGGCCGTGGCGCCCGGGGACCCGATCAGCACGGAGTTCTCCCCAGCTTCGATCGGGGTACGGCATGGCTTCCACGCTGAGATGGGCCGGCTACCCCAGGTTCTCGACTACAGCCGGGATGGGGGCATGCTCGCGATCGGCAGCGACGATGGCGGTGTGCTGATCTGCGACACCGCGACCGGCGCGCCGCTGCGCACCCTGCAGGGACACCTCGGCCGCGTCTTCATGGTGACCTACGGCGAAAACGTCCTCGCCACCGGATCAAACGATGGCACCGTGCGCATCTGGGACGCGGTCACCGGCCACTGCCGGCACGTCCTGCAGGGACACGAGCGGTGGTCATGGCCGGTCGTCATCAGTCCCTCTGGGGAGGAGCTCGCTACGGGGGACGCCAACGGCGTGTTGCGACTGTGGGACATCACGAGCAGCTCGCCGAAGCGGGAGCTCTCCGCCGGGCGTGGCCTCATCTTCAGCCTGGCCTTCAGCGGCCCGCTCATCGCGGTCGCCTACCGAGCGGGAAGCGTCCTGCTCTGGGACACCGCGACCGGCGAGTCGCGCGAGCTCACCGGCCTCACCGGTTCGGTCTACCGCGTCGTTTTCAGCTCCGCTGGCGACCTGCTGGCCACCAGCGGGCAGAGCGGAGCGGTACACCTGTGGGACCCGTCAACCGGCCGCCAGCGCTTCGCGCTGCGGGGCCATACCGGCCAGGTTTACACCCTGGCCTTTCACCCGAGCGAACCCCTGCTCGTCAGCGGTGACACCGACGGGGGCGTCCGAGTGTGGGACACCTCGACCGGCCAGCTCCGCCACACCCTGGGCGGTCATGACGCCGCACTCTATTGGGTCAGCTTCAACCCGTCCGGGGATCTAGTGGCCACCGGGGACAGCGCCGGAGCCGTACGCCTGTGGGACGCCACAACCGGTCAGCTGCGCCACGAGCTGTCCGGACACACCGGTTCGGTCTGGCCCTTCGTGTTCCGCCGGGACGGCAGCCAGCTGGCCATCAGCGATGACCAGTTCACCACCCGGTTGTGGGACCCCACGACGGGGCGGTGCAGACACACGCTGACCGGGCACGGGCGGCAGGTGACCTCGGTGCGGTTCAGCGCGGACAGCTCGATGCTGGCCGCGAGCGGCAGCGACGGCGTGGTCCGGCTCTGGGACCCGATGACCGGTCGGCAGCTGCGACGGCTCACCGGCACGGACAATCGGCTGGTCCGGCTGGAGACCGCGATCTTCAGCCCGTCCGGGCATCGCTTGGTCACGGTGAGCAACGACGGCCGGCTCAACCTGCTCAACCTGGACACCAATCGCTACGAACGGTACCTCGACGTCGAGTCCGCACCCATCTGGGCGGTGGCGTTCAGCCCGTCCGGGGACGAGCTGGCCACGGCGAACGACGACGACACGGTCCGGCTGTGGTACCGCACGACCGGGCGGTTGGTGCACACTCTGGCGGAGCATCGCGGCCGGGTGAGATCGATCGCGTTCAGCTCCGACGGCTCACTGATCGCCACCGGGTGTGACGACTCGGCGGTCCGGCTGTGGGACGCGGAATCCGGGGAACTGCTGCAGACGCTGCGGGGCCACACCGACCGGGTCTATGCCGTCGACTTCGGCGACGGCATACTCGCCAGCGCTTCCTGGGACACCACGGCCCGGGTCTGGGACCTCACGTCCGGAGAGACGCTGCACGAGCTGAAGCGGCACACCCAGCGGCTGTGGACGGCCGCGTTCAGCCCCTCCGGCAACCTGTTGGCCACGGCCGGAGACGATCTCATGATCCATCTGTGGGATCCGCGGTCCGGACGACGCCTGCACGCCCTAGCGGGGCATACCCGCAGCGTGTGGTCGGTGGCGTTCAGCCCGTCAGGGGACTTTGTGGCAACCGGCAGCGATGATGGGACCACCCGGCTGTGGTCCATCACCGGCGAACGGCCCGAGCTGCGGCTGATCCTGCTCGGGCTACCCGAAGGATGGGCCGCCCTGGCACCAGACGGCCGCTACAAGCTCGAAGGCAATGTCGGGGGACAGTTCTGGAACGTGATTAATATGTGCCGGTTCGAAACTGGCGAACTGGACCCGTACCTATCAGAGGTCCAGCAGCTGACGCCCGAAACCCCCTTCTGAAGCTCCGCGACCCACTGAATCACCCATGCGATTCACCGACACGGAGTGGTGAGCCATAGCTCTCCATGAATGGGTCGACGAGCCTGACCGCGCCAAGCGAAAACACACCGTAATTCTTTGTGCAGGTACCATAGGGACTCATGCCGAACACGGCCAGCTCGGTCAGCCGGCCGCTGAACGAGCGAGGAGCCGGCAGGCCATCAAGGGAAACGTGATAATCGTGATCACGTGGCCATGTCAGCGTAACGTGCGGGTGGAAGCGATCGTGCCCGCCATTCTCCTCATCGGCGACCTCGTCGTAACCATACCTCACTAGCTGTTGCCGCCGCGCGTCGTCCCTCGGCGCATTGTCCACAAAGTCAGAAATGCGGGCGCCAGACGGGTCAACCTCTCGCAAACGCCCACGCCGGAGTGGTTCGACTGACCTGATCACGACACGTTGACAAACGCGCCATGCCCCCGATCTCGTAAAATACACCTCGACCGCTCCGTGTGGATTATGACGGTACTCAGCTCCTTCCACATCGAGAGCTAGCAGCGTTGTTGCGAGCCGTTCGACGACGCGTGCGACTTCGTTCACCTCCGTCTCGTCGACGGCGAGCATGAACAGTGACACATGCGGCTCGCAGTGTTCCCCACCCTCACCCGGAAACGGTTCGCCAAGCTGGAATCCTGGCGCTGACCCCCCGCCTCCATCCGCCCGGACACAAATTCACTACACGCGATAGCCCGCCTGCGAAGAATTCCCGGCAGGACAAGCACGATATCAAGGGCGACAAGTGCCATTGGCGCACCTTACGCCGACCCGCTATGATCTTTTCCGCAGGGTGCGGCTCCTACCGCCAGGAGGCTCATCCACCCCGGACGAGGGCAGCTCATCCGGTCCGCGTAACGACAGTCCCGCGGACCGGATATCTCCGGTAGGCTAGCGCTCGTGCACTCGCTGCTCACCAAGCGCCGGGTAGTCGATTTCTGCCGTCTGCGCAGCAGCCTGTGTCCGATGCCCTGACCGGGCGGCGCCTCGCGCATGATCGCGGGTGCAGCCGCGAGAGCCACCCCCGGTTGCCAGCGCCGTCGCGCGGCCGTAGCGGCACCCCCAGACAATCCCCAGACAATCCACTGTGAACGAAGCAAACACGAGCGAGGAGCTGTCACATGAGCCGTGAAGACGTCCTGGTCACGCCGGACTGGGCAGAGCGGAATCTGAGCACCGATGGCGTCGTCTTCGTCGAGGTCGACGAAGACACCACCGCCTACGACGCGGGGCACATCCCCGGCGCAGTCAAGATCAATTGGAAGACTGAGCTGCAGGACCCGGTGATCCGCGACTTCGTGGACCGAGGCGCATTCGAAAAACTGCTGTCAGACAAGGGCATCAGCAACGATGACACCGTCGTACTCTACGGCGGCAACAACAACTGGTTCGCGGCCTACGCCTATTGGTACCTCACCCTCTACGGGCACCGTGGCGTCCGGCTGCTCGATGGCGGGCGCAAGAAGTGGGAGCTCGACGGTCGCGCCCTGACCACCGACGAGGTGAGCCGACCGGCCACCAGCTACACCGCCCAGGAACAGGACCTCTCAATCCGGGCGTTCCGTCAAGAGACGGTCGACGCGATCGGCACCAAGAACCTGGTCGACGTCCGCTCGCCCGACGAGTTCTCCGGCAAGATCCTCGCGCCGGCGCACTTGCCACAGGAGTCCGCGCAGCGTCCGGGACACATCCCCACCGCGCTGAATGTGCCATGGTCCAAAGCGGCCAACGAGGACGGCACCTTCAAATCCGACGACGAGCTGCGGGCACTGTATGGGGCGGCCGGGCTGGACGAGAGCCGCTCGACCATCGCCTACTGCCGGATCGGTGAGCGCTCCAGCCACACGTGGTTTGTGCTGCACGAATTGCTGGGTATGTCCGACGTCAAGAACTACGACGGTTCCTGGACCGAATACGGCTCGCTGGTCGGCGCGCCGATCGAGCTCGGCAGCGGAGGCTGATCATGTGCGGAGCACCGGAACAGACCCAGGAATTGCCGCCGGGGACGGACCTGAGCAAGCAGACTGTGCTGTCCGGCACGGTGCGAACGGCCGGGGAACCCCTCGGAGGTGCTTTTGTGCGGTTGCTCGACAGCACTGGGGAGTTCACCGCCGAGGTGGTGTCCTCGGCCTCCGGGCAGTTCCGTTTCTTCGCCGCTCCGGGCCCCTGGACCATCCGAGCCCTCCACCGATCCGGCACCGGCGAGCGGCTCGTGACCGCCGACGCCCCAGGCCTGTTCTCGGTCGAGGTCACCGTGTCTTGAGCGGCACCGTGTCCTGAGCCCATCGCGCGGGCTGAGCGGGGTTATCGAGTGCTGGAGCGCCCCGCTCAGCCCGGTCATGGCGATGGTGGCCGCTCGGTGGTGAGGGCCGCGGGAAGAGCGATCTCAAGGGCGGCCATCAGGTCGTGGGGGGTGGGGGCGCGGTCGGGGTCGAGCAGCCACTGAACCTGCAGGCCGTGGTACACCGCGATGAGGAATGAGGCGACTTGCCGCGCGGTGGAATCGGACAGGCCATCGACTGAGGCGCGCACCAGGTCGGCCACTGTGGCGCGGGCCCGCTGGTAGCACTCGGCGAGCTGGGCACGCAGCTCCGGCACCCGTTCGGCCTGGGCCAGTGCCTCGACGCAGGCCACATTCAGCGGGCGGTCCTGCTCGACCGTGCGCACCAGCGCCTCCCAGGAGGCCCGGACCCGCTGCAACGGTGTCGCGCTGGGATCGGCGAACACGATCCGGGTGATCTGCCCGATGTACTCGTCAAAGGATTGCTGCAGGGCCTCGTTGAGCAGCGCTTCCTTAGACCCGAAGTGGTAGCTGATCGACGCGAGATTGGTATCCGACGCGGCCACCAGATCCCGTGCCGTGGTGCGCGCGTAGCCTCGTTCCAGCAGGCAGCGCCGAGCGCCGTCGAGCAGCGCCTCCCGGTGTCCCATAGCCAGGGATACTACCGGGGTTAGACAAACGTATGTATATTGCCACGGTATGGAGCGCGCGCTGCCCCCCGGCCCACCGCTGCCGGCGCTGCTGCAGGCCGGTCTGCTCTTGCTGGACCCCGTCCGCTTCGTGCACGCCTGCCACCGGCACTACGGCGATCTGTTCACTATCCGGATACCCCGGATAGGCACGCTTGTCTACCTGGCCGACCCAGATGACATCAGATCGGTGACTCGCGGTGACCCGGCAATCTTCCATGCGGGGGAGGCGGCCGCACCGCTGAGCCAGGTCGTGGGGACAAGGTCAGTCATCCTCCTCGACGACGACAAACACCGGCGCAGCCGCGGGATGATGACGCCAGCGTTTCACGGCGACTCGGTGCGCAGGCAGGTCGCCGAGATGATCATCATCACCGCCGAGGAGGTCGCCCGGTGGCCGGTGGGCGAGCGGTTCCCCCTGTACCCCCGGATGCAGCGGCTCACCCTCGAGGTCATCCTGCGCACCGTTGTCGGGGTGCACGACCAGCGCCGGCTCGCCGCGCTGCGGGCGGCGTTGCCGCCCATGCTGGAGATCGGCTCCCCGCTGGAGCTGATCCCGCCGCCGCAGGTGCTGCTCCGGTTGCGCTGGTGGCGCCGCCGCGCGCAGCGCAGGGCCGCGGCTCTGGCGCTGCTCACCGAGGAGATCACCCACTGCCGCGCCGACCCGCGGTTGGCGCGGCGGACCGACGCGCTGGCGATGCTGATGCGCGGCGTCGAGGGTGCGGGACCGTCGATGGCCGACGACGAGCTCCTCGACCAGCTCGTCACGCTGCTGCTGGCCGGGTACGACACCACTGCCACCGCGCTGTCCTGGGCCTTTGAGCGACTCACCCGCCACCCCGCGCTGCTGCACCGCACCGCGCGGGCCGCCGAGGACGGCGACGACGCCTGGCTCGACGCGGTGTGCAAGGAAAGCTTGCGAGTGCGACCGGTGGTCTTCGAGTTCGGTCGCAAGCTGACCGCACCGGTGCGGCTGGCCGGGCACCGCATTCCGGCCGGCACCATCCTGGTGCCCAGCATCAACCTGGTACACCACAGCAGCCGGCACTACCCCGACCCGGAGGAGTTCCGGCCGCAGCGATTCCTCGATCAGCGACCAGATCCGGCCGTCTGGCTGCCCTTCGGCGGCGGGGTACGCCGCTGCCTCGGTGCTACCTTCGCCCAGGTAGAGATGCGCACCGTACTGCGGGAAATCCTGCGCGGGGTCGAGCTGTCCCCCACCACCGCGCCGGATGAGCCGGTGCGGCCCCGCCACGTGACCATGGTGCCGTACCAGGGTGCGATGGTCACCATACTCCGCCACCTCCCCGCCCCCGACCGCGTCGCATGAGCTCGCGCCTGGCGCTGCTCGCACATCCTCTCCCAGTCCCGCCTGCGCTGTGCTTCCCGAACTCAACAGGAGAGTTGTTC
>JBOHFY010000339.1:0-8776 GCA_050699895.1 Pseudonocardiaceae bacterium | reverse complement strand
GGGAGAACACCCTGCGGACGGCCCTGCGGATGCTGGCCGGTGAGTGGACGCTGGTCGCGGCGGGGTTGCCAGCGGTGGTCATCTTGCTCGGGTCCTCCGCCGGGTGGTATCCGATGCTCACCGCGATCCGCGCGGTGCTGGGTACCACCGTGGCCATGCTGCTCACCTGGGGGACTATCGGTGCCAGCCAGACCGGTTACCGACCGCTGGCCGCCGCACTCCTCGGAATCGCCGACGCCGGGCTCGGCCTGCTGATCATCCTCGCCAACGCGCTGCTGAAGTGAGCAGCTAGTCAGCCGGGCGGATCGCGGTGAGGATCTCGCCGAGGGTGCTCGTGATTGACGCGAGGGCGCCCTTGATGTCGGCCAGGTCGCGGCTGTGTTCGGCCAGTGTGCGGCTGTGGTCGGCCAGTGTGCGGGTGTGGTCGGCCAGCGTGTGGGTGTGGTCGGCCAGCGTGTGGGTGTGGGTGTCGACTGTGGCCTTGATGTCGGCCAGGTCGTGGCTGTGTTTGGACAGCGTGTGGGTGTGGGTGTCGACCGTCGCCTTGATGTCGAGAACGACGTCGCCGATCGCTGTGATGTCTTCCTCGGCGCGCACAAGGCGTTCAGGGCTGGCCACCGCAGGAGTGTACCGCCACCGCCCAGACGAAACTCGGGCTCGCCCGCCAGCCTGGTGAACTGGCCTGGTCGACTGTCACCTCTCACCTGGGCCCGGCGGACGTCCGGGTTGAATCAACCGGTTCAGAATGACCTGGCACTCGATGAGGTTGGCTGCGGTGTGTGGCGCTCCGGCGTCTCGCAGTGCCTGCATGCTTGTCTTGCCGGTGGCTACCCCGATCACTCGCACGTCGGCCGCTAGCGCCGCTTCGACGTCTTTCGGCGTGTCGCCGATCAGCACTGTGGCGTCGTTGCCGAACATCACGCCAACTCGTTCGGCTGCTCGCCGCTGGGCGATCGCGACCAGCTTGGACCGTTCGGGATCGTCATCGCCGTAGGCCCCGGCGTCGAGGTCGAGGTAGTGGTCCAGGTGGAAGACTTCGAGCTTGATGCGAGCCACGTCGCGCAGGTTGCCGGTCAACACGCTCTGGTAGACGGTTGGACTGTGCGCCAGGCTGGCGAGCGTGTCGTGCGCGCCGGGAAGTGCTCGGCCCACTGTGCGCAGCTCGTCCCGTGCATCGTGATAGCCCCGTATCAAGGCTCGCGCCAACCGTGTGATCATTTCGTCGGTTGGTGTGATGTCGTTGAGCCGCAAGCTTTCGGCCATGATGTCCAGCTCGGTCCGACCGGACATTGACGCCACCGCAGTGGCGAGCGGTGTGCCGGTGGCGGCGGGGAAGGCTCGCTCGTAGATGGCGCGACCGACACCCCGTGCCGCGATCAGCGTGTGGTCGAGGTCCCACAGCACGAGCAGGCGCGGTGCGGGCCGACAGGTGGACGCGGCGGACATGAGCGCAGTCTGCCTTCCGGATGTCGTCCGCGGTCTTACCCGGGTTGTGGGCTTCTGCTTGATTGTCGCTCGGGCCACAGTGCGTGGAGCTGGGTGGGGGTGCGTGGAGCTTCGTAGCAGGCTCTCAAGACTGTCTGCTGCGTAGAATTTGGCGCATCCTCGGCGAGCGCGACAAACCAGTCAGCGCCCGCGGGGTAGGACCATAAGTACGATCGCAGCAGGGGATCAACTGATCGATCAGCTAGTATGTCCCCTATATTTCCATTAGTCCAGAATGGCACGAGTCGACGGGCGAGGGCGGCGCACTCCTGGACTCCCGTACCGTCGTTAATCGCCACATGCAGTTCTGCGCGGACCAGTTGTAGGTAGTGGTCCAGGTGTACGTGCGCGAGGAGTCTGTAGTCGTCAGGTGCAATGAACAGCGGAAGCGCCTGCGCCAGGCCCTCGAACAGAATTTGATGGTTCCCGAATACGGAGAATTTTCGCAGCCAGCTTGTTGAGCCCTTGGTGCACGTCGCGTAGAAGGATGCGCACTGGAGGGCGTGGCCGAGAATTTCATGAACAGCGAATTGTCTTATCCGGGTCGGCGTGAATGACGAATTCTTGCAATTAAGCCTCAAGCGTGCTTGATCCCGGGCGCAATCGACCCAGTATGCCCAGTACGCGTCGATGTCGACTAGCTCGATTGACAGTTCATAGCCTGCGGTGGTCCCGGTTGCTTTACGCGCCTCAGGGAGTAACCTGTCTGCCTCCTGGCGCAGCGCATCGGGCACGTCCGCGATCGAGAGCGCACCCTCGAAATTCTCGACTTCCGTGCGAGTCCCCTTGTTCCATGCGATTCCGATAGTGTTGAGCCGTTCGAGTGCGATGGTCCTCCGCTCATCGAGGTAGTCAGGCTTCCATCGGCCGATCTCGGACCCTTGGGTGGCTTTAACGTACTCGCTCAGCGAAAGGCGTTCACCGAGAATCGCGCGTAGGTAGGTAATGTTCGATTGTATCACGGTGGTCAACTCGGAACTGCCTTGTTGTTCGGCGGCGATAGCCAGGATTTCAAGTCGTTCCAAGGTTGTCAGTCGGTCACGGGGAAATGCCTGGTAGCCATCAGGAGAGCAGTCGTAGGTGATAATCCCGGTTCCTCGACGCTCAATCTCGTGACAATTCCAGTCGTCAATAGTTCGCTCTACTTCGTCTCGCAACATCACTGTTCGATCTCCCATCTGACTGTAATCTTTTGGCCGTGCTCCAGGTAATCACGCGTGACTCGGAGTGTGTGACACCCGTTGGTGGTGTCCCAGATCAGTCCCTCCATCGCGGATCGCTCGGAGCCATCCGGAAACTCTTCGGTCGCAGTGTGCGCTATCAGCTTGCTCGGGACGCAGTGCCGCACCGTCAACGTGAAGTGGCGCGTACAGTGTGGTATGTCCTGGCGCCAATACAAACTGTCGGTAAAAAGCCCCCCATGGCAGAAATAGGTCACGCGGGCGGTGTCGCCAGGATCAACCGGCGGTGACAAGAGAGTCGCAAATTTCGCCAAATTCACAGTGTCATGCATGGGTTCAATACTTATGTTTCGGCCGTTGCTCTCGCCTGGTGCGATAGTGACGCTCGTGTGCGCGTGCTTGAACCAAACATCCCAACTTAGTCGCGAAATGGGGTGGCTCGTCATATTGACGATCAGCCGATCGTATTCGACCACCGAGTGCCCATTGGTGGAAATATTGATATTAATTACGGTGTCGAGCTCGACAACCTGGCCAACTAGCTGCGCGAGACCCTTGACCTCCGCCGCGCTCATTCGAAGGCGTTGGGCGAGGAGTATGAGCTTCTTGCCTAGCTGATTGCCGAAAAAATCGGCCTCGGTGTGCGCTAGTGGGTGTTTGTCGTATCTGATCGAATCGGGCTCAGGCTGTATGGTGAAGTCGATTGCCACGCCTCGGTTCCTGGTCCACCCACTCTCGGCATCCGCGCCCGGATTTTTCGTTTTTTGAATCAGCATGCTTGGGATATTACTAGAATCGGTACATCCGGTAGCTTTCGCTGGTTGAACTCGGGTCGGTTCAAGCAGCTCGCTCCGGTGTGCCTGTACAGGTTGGAAAAGTTGTCGAATCGTGAATCTCGGGAACATCGCCTCCAGGATTCTGCACGCGTCGGGATGGGGCATGCCGCGGACATCTCCCCTGAGCCATCGATAGAATTGTGCATGCGCGGGGCAGGTTCCGATGAGCGAGGAGTCGAGTTCCTTCGCAACCCTGTCCCATTGACGAGAAAAGGTTCCCCTCGTTTGCCAGTGGCGCACCCTGAGTAGCGCCTTCAGCAGGGTGGGCTCATCGATGAGCTGGTCCCCGTCCGCTTCCATGGTTGCCATCATACTCCGAGGGATATAGGTACGATATACATGAGTGGGTCAAGTGGTATTCTGGTGAAACATGGCAGATGTGGTGATGGTAGCTGGTCTTCCGGGAGTCTTGGCGTCGCACCCGATTGTATACGATTGCCACTTGGCTTCCTGGGGGATGTGAGCATCACGATGGTTAATTCTACAGCCTATTGCAGGCACCCGATGACTGGCGCGGCCATGGCGGGGTGCGGTCGGTGATCCGCAGCGGTCCCTTGGGGTACCGGACCAGCCAGGATCCTCTGTGCCAGATGCTGGGCAAGGTTTTGGTGGATGGTGTGCGGGGTGGCGCGGTTGGGGTCGGGTCGGTTGCATTCCGGGCGTGTGTCGCGTTGTTCGGGTTGCTGGTGGATCATCCGGTTGATCAGTGGGGTCGGTGTCGGTCGTGTCGTCGGCCTGGGTCGGTGTTCGGGTGGCGATGGCGGCAGTGCCGGGTGCGAGGCAAGGCGACGCTGTGTTTGCGGCAGCTTGATGAGGTGCTGCTGCTGAGTCTGCTGGCCGAGTTAGGGCTGGCCGAGGAGTTAGGGCTAGGCGACGCGCCGCCACCCGCGGCGCCTGGACCGGCACGCCGGTGATCCATGATCGACACTGGTGTGCCGCCCGCGATCGCGGCCCGATCCGCCCCGCCATTCGGCCGAGTCGCCGCTGCGCACCGGAGGCATGACGTGACAGACCACACCGACGCCGCGGACGGGCACCGCACCGCCGGGCCCGAGGCGGTGACCAGGGCTCGGCCGGTGGTGCTGCTGCGCTACCGGCCCGGCATCAACGGCCGGACCCCGCGCGTCGTGCATCTGGTCCCACTGCCCCCCGGAAATCAGGCCGGCACCGCCGGAGTCGCGTTCTGCGGGGCCCTGCTACGCCGGGACCTGGTGGAGGTGGTCCGCCCCGGCCAGGGCGTGCTCTGCACTCTGTGCATGATCAACCATTCCAACGCGAGCCCCCCACCAGCACCGGCTATAGCGCCCCCGGCTGGGCGCATCAGCCGCGCGACCGATCCGCTGACCGCCGCGGCCTGCTACCGCGCATGGGGCTGGCCAGTCATACCGCGCGGTACCCAAGTGTGGCTGGACCTGGAGCCCGACACCGTCGCGCTGACCATTCCCGCGCCACTGGCCGCGCGGGCCACCACGATCCTCATTCAGTGGCACTGCCCCCCACCAGCGCTGATGAGCCACCCTGACGCGCCCGAGCACCGGGTGGTGCTGGCCACGGAGCGCCACAGCATGGCACCGCCCTACCCCCGCAGCGTGCACCGCACCACCGGAGCCCTGCCCTTGCCGCCCACTACGACCCCCTGTGGACCGCTTACCTGGGTACGTCCGCCTCAGGCGGGCGCGCTGCGACTGTGCCGGGAATTCGAGGTGTTCGCGGCGCTGCGCACCGCGCTACGCGACCCACTCGCCTGACGGTGCTCTGAAGTATTTTATGAAGCCGAGACGGGCGACCGAGCCGTCGAGCGCTACTGAACGCATCCGAGATGCGTCACGTTGCGACCGGAAGAATCAGATCGTTCCGCCAAATGGCTGATTTTGTTGCCTAAATTCATGTTCTCTCAGTGACTTTTTGACGTTGCGTTAGATATACATAGCCTAACTATCACTCGATGGACTGGTGGGACATCCGGTGGGTTCGATGTTGTGCAGTAGGTGGCGGAGCTCGGCGGTGCGGGTGTACGTGGCGAAGTACCCAGGATGATCGGGCGCCGACTGCTTGGTGCGCTGCTGGCGCTCGGCCTCTTGGCGCCGGTCGTCAGCTTGGTGGGCTCCGCGCGCGCTGTCGCGGCTACCGCCCAGCGGCAGGCGATCTCGCGCCCGGAGGCGATCCGCCAGCTGGCCGTGGTGCGTGCGTCGATCGACCAGACGCTGAAGCTAGTCGAGCAGGGAAAACTCGACCAGGCCGCTACCCAGGCCAAGACCGGGTATGTGGAGCACTTCGAGCGCGTCGAGGTGCCGCTGCGGGTAGCGGCTCCGGATCTGACTGGCGATGTCGAGACGCAGTTCACACAGATTCACGACCTGATCACCTCTAGGGCGTCGGTGGATACCGTGCGGGCGAATATTGTCGAGTTGCGGCGGTTGATCGATGCCATCGAGCGGCGGCTGACCGGCACCGGCTTCGGTGCTGCCGCGGTGGTGGCTGGCCAGTCCTTTTTGATCATTTTTCGGGAGGGCCTTGAGGCGATACTGCTGCTGACCGCCTTGCTGGGATACCTGGCGGCCACGAAGTCCACGCAGTACCGCAAGCCTATCGCGCGGGGAGTGATCCTCGGGCTGGTGGCGACCGCGCCGGCCTACCTGCTGCTGCGGTTCGTGCTCGCGATGATGCCGGCCGGGCGGGAGGTGCTGGCGGCGGTCGTCGCGACCGCCGCTGTCACGGTGCTGCTGTACATCTCCTTCTGGCTGATCGCCCGGCCGGAGCACCGCGGCTGGATGGCGTTCCTGCGCAGCCGGCTGTTCACCGCGGTGTCGGTCGGGTCTACCACCGCGCTGGTGCTGGTGGGGTTCACGGGGATGAGCTGGGAGGGGCTGGAGACCGCCTTGCTTTATCAGGCGCTGGTCGAGTTCGGCCAGGGACTGGGCTGGTGGATCGTGGCCGGGCTGGTGGCCGGTCTGGTTGCCCTGGCCGCGGTGTTTTTTCTGATCTTCAGGCTAGGCCGGCGGCTGCCGGTGAAGACATTCCTGGTGGGTGCTGTGGTGTTGCTGATGGCGCCCTCGGTGGCGTTCCTCGGTAACGCGGTGCGGAGTCTGCAGACAGCCGACTTGGTCGGGCGCACGCCGCTGGCTGGATGGCCGCACGCGTCGATCTTCTTGGGCCAGGCGTTGGGTTACTGGCCTAGCGTGCAGACCCTGGTCTGCCAGGCGGTATTGGTTGCCGTCTATGCGCTGGGGGCCACATGGTTGTTGACGGTGCGGCCCCGCCGCGCCTGGGAGGCGCGATGGGTGTCCGGGTAGGTGCCGCCGCGGTCATCGTCGGGCGCGCCTGATCATGGTTCTCTCCACGTCACAGGCTCGGCGGTACCGGCAGCTGGTGGTTGTCGCACTCGCCGCGTTCGTGCTCGGCGGCCTGCTGGGCGGGTTGGCCGGCCGATTCGCCGCGCCGACACCGGCAGACCAGGTGGCGACGGTGCGGGAGCAGGCCCGGCGGACCTCCGAGCAGCTACGCGCGCTGTCACTGCGCGTCGAGGCCAGGGCGCCGTCGTTGGGCGCCGGCGGCGACGCGGGTGCCGGTCGCGCGCTACGGCGCACCGAGGACGACCTCACCCGCGTGCTGGGCCAGGCTCCGTGGATCACCGCGGAACGCCGCAACGCGCTCAGCACGCACCTGCACGAGCTGGAACGCGCGGCGAGCTCCCGAGCGGCGAGCGCCCCCTTCGGCGCCGACGTCGACCGCCTGGCCACCGAGATCGACACCACCTTCGGCCTGCGCCCCGTGCCCTGAACCCGGCCCGCGCGCCAGACGTACTTTTACGTCTGGGTGTTGTCCTGGTAACGCGCGTCGATTTTTTCAATTTTTGCTGTCAGTGCCTTGCTGAGATCAATGTCGTGCGAGCTGGCCAGGATAGCGACACAAATCATCACGTCAGCAAGTTCGCTGGACATGGACTCAACAGTAAAGCGCTGATCCTTCGTTGCTCGCTGGTAGCCGGCGTGGCCCAGAACTTCGGCTTGCAGCTCACCGACTTCCTCGGCAAGCTTGACCGCCTGGGCAAGCACAAAGGCAGGATGGCTGCTCGTGTCGCTGCCGAGCGCGAGACGCAAGCGTTCCGTCTGCATCGTGGCCCAGTCGTTCAGGTCGCGAACGGTCATATCGGGCGATAGTGCCTTGCTACTTCCAGGTCTCAATTTACTGTTTCCTTAATTGTCAGGGGTGGCCGGCCCAGGTGGACCAGACGGCCGCGCGGGGGAGGGCGCAGTGGCGGGAGATCTGGTGGCGGGCGAGGAGGGTCGCGGGCAGCCGGGCCGCCACTTCCGCGAGCACCCGCAGGCGTAACCGGGGCGCGAAGTTGGGGGTGCCGGGGTGGTTGCGGCGCCAGGGCAGCGCCAGGGTCAGCCCGGTGAAGCGGGCCAGCTCCCGAGCAGCCACCCAGGCGGGAGCACAGCGCAGCAGCACCAGCAGCCGGTTGCGCTCGTTCCAGCGGTGAAAGGCCGGCGTGCCGTGCCGCGCGGAGGCGCCCCCGAGGTGGCGGACCCGGGCCCTGGGCACGGTGAGCACCCGGTAACCCGCCAGCCGCAACCGCCACGACGTGTCGGTGTCCTCGTAGTAGCAGAACAGTGCGCCCGCCACGCCGCCCACGGTGCGCAGCGCGTCGGTGCGCAGCAACGCCGCCCCGCCGCAGAAGCCGAACGGCAGCGCCCCGGTGCTGTCCCGGCCGTACCCCAGGCGGGTGAGCGCCACGCCGGTCGAGGTCACCGCGCCGTCCGGGGCATACAGCACGGATGCTGCGGCGGCGGCCGCGCCGTCGTCGTCCAGAGCCCGCTCCAGCGCCGCGAGCCACCCCGGCTCCGGCTGCGCGTCGTCGTTGAGCCACGCCATGAACGGCGTGTTGACCCGCGGCAACGCGGCAGCTAGGGCCCCAGCGTAGCCGACGTTGCGGGTCAGCCGCAGCACCCCAGAACAGTGTGCGGCGATCTCTGCGGCGGTGCCGTCGGTCGAGGCGTTGTCGACCACCAGCACCCGGTGCGGACGGGTCTGGGCGGCCAGCGCGTCCAGGCAGCGCCCGATCAGGCCGCGGCCCCGCCAGGTGACTACGACCACTGTGGTTCGGGCTCCCGCTGACACGGGGCGTGACGGTACGCCGTGCCACTCTCTCGCGCGTGCCCTAGCTGGTGGTCCTGGTGGTACAGCTGCTCGCGCGGGTGCCGGGGGGTACCGGGCGGTACTCCCGCGAGCTCAGGTCCGCGATGGCCGCCACCGCCCCGGCCGGCTGGACGG
>JBOHFY010000338.1:0-9165 GCA_050699895.1 Pseudonocardiaceae bacterium | reverse complement strand
GCCGTGCAGCTGCGCACGGCCACACCTCACTTTCGGCGATCAAGCTACGGCTGCAGTGCGGGGTGACAGACCAGTAGCCTGGCGCGCACACCCGCGCTGGAGTGCAGCGGTGCGGGTCTTGCTCCGGTGCGGGAAAGTGGTGCTCTGTGGACCTTGGGGACGCGCAGTCGATTGGTGCGCGGGCTCGGCTGATCCGGCATCGTCGCGGGCTGAACCTGGAGACGGTGGCCGGGCTGGCGGGGATCACCACGTCGTACCTGTCGCTGCTGGAACGGGGCCTGCGCGGGTTCAATCGACGGGGCCTGGTCGATGCCCTGGCCGACGCGCTGGGCTGCTCGGTAGCCGACCTGACCGGGCAGCCCTACCCGCTGGTAGACCGCCGCAGCGTGGAGGTCGCCGCCGCTGTCGCGGAGATCAGCACGGCGTTGCACGACACCACACTCGATGACGTGCCGGACCTGCCGACTCGGCCACTGCGCCAGCTGACCGACGCCGCAACCCTGGCCCTTGAGTGCGCCGACGACGCTCATTACAGCCTCGCCGGGCGAGGTCTCGCCGAACTACTCATCGAGCTGCACATCCACGCCGTGACCGGCGGGGCACAGGAGCGCCAGGCAGCCCTGACAGCCCTAGTGGAGGCCTGCAAGGCGGCCTGGATCCTCGCCAAGAGGACCGGGCACAACGAGCTGGCGGGGATCATCGCCCAGCGTGGCCTGGACGCCGCCCAGCGGGCCGAGCGGCCAGACTTAGTCGCGCTGACGCGGATGAACCAGGCCAACGCACTGATGGGCATCGGTGCCTATCGGCGGGCCCACCTACTATGCGCCGAGGCTCTCCACGACATCTCCGAGCTGCCTGGCCCGACACAGAACGACCCCCTCAACGCCGAGGCCCGCGGGATGCTGCACCTACAGACCGCATTGATCGCGGCCCGCGACAACCGCACCGCTGATGGCGACACCCACCTGGCGGAGGCCCGCTCGCTGGCCGCGCATACCGGGGAGCGCAACCACCTGCGTTATCACTTCGGCCCGACCAATGTGGTCGCCTGGGAGCTGAGTCTGGCGGTGGAGGCCGGTAACGGGCCGGTGGTGGCCGAGCGCCTGGTCGGGGCGCCGATCGACCTGTCGGTCTTCGCCAGCAAGGGGCGACCGGCCGACGTGCACTTCGACCTGGCCCGAGCCTGGATGCAGGCCGAGGGCTCCCGGGATGGCGAGGCGATACGCGCCCTGGATACCGCCGACCGCCTGGCCCCGGTCCGCATCCGCCACGACCCGATCGCCCGGGAGCTGGTACGCACCCTTGATGACCGGGCTCCCCGCCGGGTGTGGGAGCTGGACAGCCTCCTGCACCGCATCGGCACCGGCGAGCCACTGTGACGGAATGTCACAACGATCCTCGATCCCCCCGGCATGATCTGCCGCATGAGCACGACAGACCAACCACACAACAAGCACCCGGCATGGTGCTCAGCGGAGCACTGTTTCATCACCGACGAGGGGGTGTGGATCCATGAGCAAGCCCTCGCCCACTGGGAGGACGACAACGCCGAGATACGAGTCGAAAGCCGGCTGGTCGACCTAGCGGACGATCCGGAGACCTATCTCGAACTGCGCCTGAAGAGCCTGAGATTGACACCCAACGACTTCTACGGACTCATACCGGTGACCACCGCGCGGCGACTGCGCGACCAGCTCACCGCACACCTGGACGCCGCGAGGTGAGGTGGCTGCGGCGCAGCCGCACTAGGCTGGGTGGTGTGCGTATTCTGGTGATCGACAACTATGACAGCTTCGTGTACAACCTCGTGCAGTATCTGGCGCAGCTGGGAGCCCAGTGTGTGGTGCGGCGCAACGACGCGGTCGAGCCGGGGGACGTGCGCGCCGCGGACGGGGTTCTGCTCAGCCCCGGGCCGGGCACCCCGGAGCGGGCCGGAGCGAGCATGGGAATCGTCCGGGAATGCGCGGAGCAGGGCCGCCCGCTGCTCGGCGTCTGCCTCGGGCACCAGGCGATCGGGGCAGTCTGGGGGGCCACAGTGGCGCGTGCTCCAGAGCTGCTGCACGGCAAGACCTCCGCGGTGCACCACCAGGGCGTCGGCGTGCTCGCCGGGTTGCCCCGTCCGTTCATCGCCACCCGCTATCACTCCCTGACCGTGCTCCCCGAGACCATCCCGGACATCCTTGAGGTCACCGCCCGCACCGAGTCGGGAATCGTGATGGCGCTGCGGCACCGGGAGCTCCCGGTGCACGGAGTTCAGTTCCATCCCGAGTCGGTGCTCACCGACGGCGGGCACCGGCTGCTGGCGAACTGGCTGCGTATCGCGGGTGCCGAGGTGGACGAGTCGCGGGTGGTCGCGCTCGAGACCGGAATGCGCACGCTCGCCTCCGCCGCGGCGGTGCACTCGTGAGTGCCTAACAGTGCCCTAGCAGGGTGGGGAGCTCGACGTCTGGTATGGGCGGGCCGAAATGAGCTCCGGAGGCGATGTCCGCCCCGACATCACGCCACCACCGCGCCTGCTCTGGGGTGTCCACCCCGGGGACGATCACGGTCACTCCGGCGCCGCGCACCAGCGGGACGCCGACGCGGACCGCACGGGCGACTACAGAGCTGTCCCCTGCCCGGGTAATCCGGGCGACGATGTCCGGTGCGAGCTGCACCGCCCGCACTGGGAGGTCCTCGAGATAGGCCAGGGACCCGTAATCGCCCTGGGCTCCGAGCAGCACTACGTCGGCACCCAGCTGCGCTAACGTGCCCACGTTGTCCAGCACGTCGCCACGACCGCTCGCCAGAGCTGTCAGTGGCACCCCTATCCAGAGTTGCTCGGGCCGCAGGCCCGTGGCGGACAGCGCCCCGCGCACCACCTCGACAAGGTCGGGGTCCTGGCTCAGCTGTGCGGTAAGGTCAACTCGCAGCTGTGGCGCTGTCTCCGGTTGGTATGTCGATATCTGGAGGTGCGCAACGCTGGCCTGCTCCACAATCCAGCGTCCGAGGGGCACCACCAGGCCGGTCTGCTCGGCCAGCGCGAGGCAGTCGGAATGGCCCAGCATGGTCCCGTCGGCGCGGTCCCAGTGCAGTACCGCGTGCAGCGCAACGATCGACCCATCGTCCAGCCGGCACACCGGCTGGTACCGCACGCCGATCTCACCGCTCTCCCAGGCCCCAGGTATCTCGGCGGCCAGCTGGTAGCGCTCCCGCTGGTGGGCATCGTAGTCCGCGTCGTAGAGATCCCACTGCCCGCGACCGATGCGCTTGGCCCGGTGCAACGTGATGTTCGCGGCCCGGAGCAGCTCCCGCTGGGAGGTCGCACTGGCGCGTTCGCGCGCCACACCAACGCCGGCCGAGACCGCGATCCCCCGATTGTCGAAGTAGATCGGTTCGCAGCACCGGATGTTGATACTCGAAGCGAACACGCTGAGGTCGTGGACGTCCATGCCGTTCTCGATCAGGATCGCGAAATCGTCGTTGCCCAGCCGGGCCACCATCGCCCGCTTGCCGGCGACGAGCTCCTGCAACCGCGCCGCGACCGAGCACAGCAGGAACTCGCCAGCCCCCGGACCGATCCCATCGTTGATCACCGAGAAGTTGTCCAGGTTCACCCGGCACACCGTGATCATGCTCGACGGGTCAGCGCCCTCCAGTACATCCCCGAGGCGGGACATGAAGTAATGCTCGTTGGGCAACCCGGTCAACCTGTCGTGCAGCGCCTGCGTGGACAGTTCCTGCTGCAGCAGATGTAGCTCGGTGATGTCCTCTACGGTGATGACGTGATGGGTAGGTACTCCCTCGAGGTCGCGCAGCAGGAAACCCGCGAGGAAGACCGACACGACGTCGCCGCTGGCGGTGGTGAGCTGGCCCCGTCGCCGGAAGCGGGTCAGCTCACCACGGGCGAGCTCGCGGTAAGCCTCGCCTAGCTTCGGGTCGTCCGCGCAGTGCAACAGCTCAAGCAGCGCCGCGTCGATGAGGTCGGCCGGAGCACGGCCAACGATGTGGGCGAACGCCCGGTTGACGGTGACCAGCATGCCGCCCAGGTCGCTGATGGCGATCCCCACCGCCGACTCGGAGAAGACCTGCCGGAACCGTGTTTCGCTGATCCATAGTTCACGCTCAGTGTCCAGTTTCGCCTGCAGCAGCGCCTGCGTGACCTGGTGTTGCTCCTCGAGGGTGCGCTGCCGAAGCTCCTCGGCATACCCGCCGGCCAATGCCCCCAGCACCCGCGAGACGGCGGCATCGCGCCCGTCGATGTGCCGCAGCCCCGCCAGTCGCGGCAGGCCGTCGCTGAGGATCTCGATGCTGCGGCCGATGCTGCGCGACCCGGTGAGACCGTGCGCGACCAGCTCGGCGGCCACCTCGATCGCCGCCTGCTCATCGACCCGCGCGCCAGCCACAGCCGCTACCAGCCGGTTGATCAACCGTGTCAGGAACTGCTCGATCTCGTCCCCGGACATCGGCAGATACGTGGTACGGCTCGCCACCGCGGCCCACGCCTGAGCGAGCCCAGCCACCGTCAGGCCGGGCTCAGCAGGGGGAGAGACAGTCACGATGTCACCGCTTGACCGGCACCTGTCGATTGTTTACGCGAGCACGGGGTGCGCGGATCATATCCAGCATGGGCAGCCGTCGGCTATAGCCCAACCTCAGGCGGTCACGGCTTGCGACCGACACCACCATAGGAGGCCGTGTTCATCTCGGAGTTGTCGGAGATGTCGCCCGGGCCCGAGGGCCGCCAGAAAGCGCTACCCACCAGCCCGGGTTCAACCAGCTCGAACCCGGCGAACAAGCGCAGTATCTCCGCATGGCTGCGGAAGTACACCGGGTCCGAGACATTCCGGTATAGCTGAAGGACCTCGGTCACGCCAGCGAGGTTGCTGTCAGCCGTGCCATGGGAGACTGCCAGATAGCTGCCGGGTGCAACCCTGTCCCGGTATCTCGCCAGAATGCCCACCAGGTCCCAGGAATCCGGGATGAAGTGCAGCGCCCACAACATCAGCAGGCCGATCGGCTGACCGAAGTCGAGCAGACCCTGGGTCTTCGGGTCGTCGAGGACGTACTCGACGTCGCGCAGGTTCGCCCTGATCACCGCAGCCCGGTCGTTGCCCGCCAGCAGCAGTTCACTGTGCGCGACCGCGACCGATTCCTTGTCGACATACACGACCCGGCACTCGGGATCGGCTCGCTGGGCGACCTCGTGCACATTGCCGACGGTCGGGATACCCGAGCCGATGTCCAGGAACTGGCGAATTCCGGACTCGACCATGAAGAGAACGACTCTGCGCAGGAAGGCCCGATTGATCCGAGCGCCGTCCCGTGCCCCTGGCACAACCTGTTGGACCTTGTTCGCCATGTCGCGGTCGGCCGCGAAGTTATGTGCGCCATCCAGCCAGTAGTCGTACACTCGAGCCGCATTGGGCACGATCTTATTAGTGCCAGCCGGCACCCAATCTGGGTTCTCGATCATCGTGCTCCTTGCCACACGAACCAGCTTAAACAATCACGGGGATTTTCGGCTATCGCGTCAACCTCGGGTCAGTCACGGCTTGCGACCGACTCCCCCGTAGGAGGCCGTGTTCATCTCGGAGTTGTCGGAGATGTCGCCCGGGCCCGAGGGCCGCCAGAAAGCGCTACCCACCAGCCCGGGCTCGACCAGCTCGAACCCGGTGAACAAGCGCAGCACCTCCGTGTGGCTGCGGAAGTACACCGAATCCGGGATCCTCTGATATGCCCGAAGCGCCTCGTCCAGCCAAAGGGGGCTGTCGTCGGCCGTGAGATGGGAGACGGCCAGGTAGCTGCCGGGCACGAGCCGGTCCCGGTATCGCGCCAGAATGCCCACCGGGTCCCAGGAATCCGGGACGAAGTGCAGCAGCGCCACCATCAGCAGGCCGATCGGCTGGTCAAAATCCAACACGCGACTGGCCTCCGGATGGCCAAGAATGTACTCGACGTCGCGCAGGTTCGCTTGGATCACCGCGGCTCGGTCGTTGCCCGCCAGCAGCATTTTGCTGTGCGCGGTCGCGACCGGTTCCTTGTCGACGTACACGACCCGGCACTCGGGATCAGCCCGCTGGGCGATCTCGTGCACATTACCGACAGTCGGGATGCCCGAGCCGATGTCCAGGAACTGGCGGACTCCGGACTCGACCATGAAGAGAACAGCTCTGCGCAGGAAGGACCGGTTGATCCGGGCGCCGTCCCGGGCCGCTGGCACGGCCTGTTCGAGCTTGTCTGCTATCTCACGATCGGCCGGGAAGTTGTGCGAACCATCGAGGAAGTAATCGTACACCCGAGCCGCATTGGGCACGCTGAGATCGACACTCCGCGGTACCCACTGCGAGTTCCCGGCCAGCGGCTCCGCATCCTCCGCATCCTCAGTCATCACAGAGGCAGCTTAGACGATCGGGAATTCGGTCATCGGCTCAGTAGCCGTTAGGTCGTGTCTCCGTACCCAGGATGCCGGGGACGGTGCGCGGAATATCACCGGCATACCGCGGGACCCCGTCATTGGGCTCGCCCTCGCAGCCCAGCGGGTTGCAGCCCCGGGGAGCACCGGGACCGACCGAGAGATAGGCGCCGGCCGGCGCGTCCAGGGGGTACAGGAAGTGGGTGGCGTCGAATCCGACCTGCGAGGCGCGGTCGTATGGCCCGGAGTTCGCGATGGTGGCGCGCGCCTTCTCGGGCATGTCTGTCACGGCGGCCATCAGCAAGCGGAAGAACTCGTGGGTGCCCGCCTGCCCAGGGCGACCAGGGACAACCCCCTCGAGGTCCCCGCGCCGCGCGGAGGGCAGCAGGTCCAGTTCCTGCTCGCCGCTACGGGTGACCACCAGGTCCAGGCTCGGGATCACGTAGGTGCGGAGCCCGATCGCGTCGGTGAAGATCATGTCTGCTGGCGCGCTGGCGACCCAGGGCACGCCGCCGGCATCACGGCGGGTGGGCACGGACACGTCCACCTGCTTCTGGCCCGACGTGCAACTGTTGAGAAACGTGAGAAACCCGTAGCCGCAGTTGGTCTTCGCCGCGGTCCGGAACTCGCGCATGAACCTCTCCGAGATGACGCGCTTGTGGTCGTAGAAGCCGCCGGTGAGGATCAGCTCCCCCAGCCGGCCGGACTCCAGCGGCCGCAGCCACAGCTGCGAGTAGCCGGTGGTGGTGCCTGACCGATCCCGTTGCCAGAAGTAGGCGCTTCTCGGGATACCGAGCTTGTCGAACAGCTCTCGCTGGGCGTAGTCCTGGAAGTCCAGGCCCGGCTCGCGCTTCCAGATCGCGCGCTGCACGACGTAAACGATCACTGAGATGGCGGTCTGGTCGTACTCATAGTACGTCCCGGGCTCGTGGACGATGGGCATCGTGAAGAACTCACGTACCCGGGACTGGTCAGCGAAGAAGTTCAGCCCGCGCACTTGGTTGATCTCGACACCGGAGGACGCCTGCAGCAGGTTGCGCAGCGTCACCGCGCGGTGGGCACCGTCCCCGAGTGTGGCGGGCAGGTAGGTGCCGATCGGCGCATCAATGTCGACGAGGCCCTGGTCCTGAGCGATTCCCGTGACCAACGCGGTGATCGTTGCCGCCTGGCCCCAATTGTCTGCGGGCACCCGGTCGAACAGCGGGTCTCGAAGGCCCTCACCGATCAGGCAGCCATGCCGGAACACCTTCATGGTGAGCGGGTTCGAGAGGTTGGCGTAGGCCAGCGCCGCCCGTAGCTTCGCCGGGTCAAGACCAGCGGCGGCGGGGTCGGCCTTCACGTACTCCCCGGTGCGGGTCATCGCGCAGGACAACCCCCCAGCCCGGGACGAAGGCCCATCCGTCGTCTCAGCCGGCGTTTCGGCGCGCACCGGCTGCGCAGCCGCAGCGAACGTGACGGTCGGCACGAGCAGCACCAGCCCGATCGTGGCGAGCCGAGCGCCGAGCGCCCTCAGCCGTGACAACGTGCGAACCTCCCGCGACATCCAACAAGTTAGCCCCCAAACGGTATAACGACACGACAGATGACCGATGACGGCTGGTCGTCCCGATCACTCGGAGCGCGGCTCAGCCTCCGCCGGTGAACCCCGGCGTGCCGAAGATCCCGCTGCTGGTGGTCGGGGTGGTCGTCGTGGTGGCCTGTCCGACGGTGACCGTGATGGTCTGGTCCCGAGCGAAGCCGGTACCCGGCGGCACGTCCTGGTTGATGATGACCCCGACCTGGTTGGCGTCATTCACCGGGGCGAAGACCTGGTTGAGCATGCCGAGCCAACCCAGTTTTCGTATCGTGCTCAGCGCCTGGGTCGGGGTCAGGCCGCGCAGGTCGGGCATCTGGAGCTGGTTGCCTCGGGACACGGTGAGGATCACCACGGCGCCCGCCTTGACGGCGGTGCCCCCGGCTGGGCTCTGCTTCAGAACTTGACCCCTCGGGGCCGTGGAGTCGACCTCCTGGAGCTGCGCGGTGAGGTGGGCCACGGTGATGTTGCGCTGGGCCTGGTCGATGTTGGTGCCGACGACGTCGGGCACGCCCACGGTCGCCGGCGGCACCCCCACGGTGATGATCACGGACTTGCCCTTGACGAGCTGGCGCCCGGCCGGCGGGTCCTGGGCCTGCACCCGGCCGACATCTTTGTCGTTCTGGACGACCTGCTGGAGCTGGTCTGGCGAGAGCCCCAGGCCAACCTGTTGCAGGGAGGCTTGCGCCTGCACGCGGTCCAGCCCAAGCAGGTTGGGCACCTCCACCTCAGCCGGGCCGGCGCCGACGTCCAGCCGGATCGTCGTCCCTCGCAACGCCTGACCGCGGGGGTTCATGTCCACCACGCGATCGAGGTCCTGCGGGGTTGACTCGACCGGATGGCGCTCAGTCTGGAAGCCCTCGGCGTTGAGTGCCTGCTCGGCTTGCACCACTGGCTGGCCGACCACGTTGGACAACGCGACTGGTTTGGGTCCGCCCACGAAGACGTTGGTGAACAACAGCAGGAGCAGCCCGATGACGGCGACGACCACCACCATGGTGAGCATCCCGAGACCCCGTCCGGGCCGCCGCGCACCGGCCGGCGCATCACGGAGCTCCGAGCGTCGCCGGCTGGCCCGACTCGGTCGGATAGGCCGGATGGCCACGGTGGGGCCCGAGTCGAGCATGAGATCGCGGTCCGCGTCGGTCATAATCACCGGTGCCAGCTGCCGCTGCCCGGACAGCACGCGGACCAGGTC
>JBOHFY010000337.1:0-8443 GCA_050699895.1 Pseudonocardiaceae bacterium | reverse complement strand
CTTGGCTACCGCGCGCACCGGCCCGTTCCGTCGGGTCAGCAGCGTAATGATGCGATCGGCCTCGCCCAACTTTTGCACCCGCAGCACCACCCCGGTGTCGCGGTACAAGCTCACCCACCCATCCTCGCACCGCTGAGCCCGCGGACGGAGGCGACGCGCGGGCCACATCGACGTGACGTGCGGTACCCATACCTCGTCAACCGGGAGGACAATGCGGACCAGAGGGAGCCAATCGTCGCGGGCACGATGGCGGATCGACGCACAGCAACGAGGAGACGCGGATGCAGTTGGGGATGATCGGCCTGGGTCGCATGGGAGCCAACATCGTGCGGCGAGTGATGCGCGACGGCCACGAGTGCGTCGTCTACGACCGTGACGCCACAGTCGTCGAGACGCTGGCCGACGAGGGCGCGACCGGTGTCAGCTCACTGGAGGAACTGGCGGCGAAACTCACCCCACCCCGCGCGGTGTGGGTGATGGTGCCGGCGGGAGCGGCCACCACCTCCGTCATCACCGAGCTGGCCGAGAAACTGGAACCCGGTGATACCGTCATCGACGGCGGGAACTCCTACTACCGCGACGACATTCGGCACGCGACATTGTTGTCCGAGTGCGGCATCCGGCTGCTGGACTGCGGCACCAGCGGCGGCGTGTGGGGTCTGGAACGCGGGTACTGCCTGATGATCGGCGGCGACCCCGATGCCGTAGCCCAGGCCGAACCAATCTTCGCGTCACTGGCGCCCGGCGTCGACACCGCGGAACGGACTCCCGGCCGCGACGGTGAAGTCGCGCCGTCGGAGAAAGGCTACCTGCACTGCGGGCCCAGCGGCGCCGGGCACTTCGTCAAGATGGTCCACAACGGCATCGAGTACGGGATGATGGCCTCCATCGCGGAGGGGCTGAACATCCTGCACAACGCCGACATCGGCAACCGCACGAGGGAAAACGACGCGGAGACCGCCCCGCTGGATGACCCCGAATACTACCGTTACGACATCAACATCGCCGAGGTTGCCGAGGTATGGCGCCGCGGCAGCGTGATCGGCTCGTGGCTGATCGACCTGAGCGCCGCCGCGCTGCACCACTCACCGGAGCTGGGCGACTTCACCGGGCGGGTGTCTGACTCCGGTGAGGGCCGCTGGACCTGCATCGCGGCCATCGCCGAGGGAGTGCCGGCTCCCGTGCTCACCGCCGCGTTGTACTCTCGGTTCAGCTCCCGCAACCTGAGCGAGTTCGCGGACAAGACGCTGTCGGCCATGCGCAAACAGTTCGGCGGCCACGACGAGAAACCGACCGGGTGAACACGGTGCGCCAAGCCAGCTGAACACCCCGGTGGTGCGCCCCGTCAGCCGACCAGCGTCAGGGGCGTGTCGCCCAGGCGGCCCGCGAGAAGATCGTCGAGCAGGTTGGGCAGGGTGGCGGGCAGGAGCTTGTCCGGGCAGCGCCGGAGTTCGGCGGCCAACCACCAGCGGCGCTCGATCAGCCCGGCCTTCTCGTTCTCGGTGGGCTTGAGCGCGACCGGTGGCGCGGTGCCAGTGGCGCGGCCGAGGAAGACGTGCTCGACGCGGTGGTGGTCGCGGCCCTGGTAACGGAACCGGGATTCGCGCACCCACAGCTCGCGGCCCAGGGTCGGGAGCACGATCCCGGACTCCTCGGCGACCTCACGGCGGGCGGCGGCGACCAGATCCTCGCCCTCGTCCAGGCCGCCACCGGGTAGCTCCCACCAGTGGTGGCCGGGGTCCTGGGGGTCCAGGGCGTGGATGAGTAGCACACGGTCGGCGACGTCAAGCAGCAGGACGCGGGCACCGATGCGTGGGGCGGTGCTGGCTGTGGTGGTGGGCATCCGGCGACGGGTTCCTCGCGGTCGGCTGACGGTCGGTCCGGCAACCGGGGCAGGAGGAGGCCGAGGGTCAGAATAGTGCCAGCTCCGGCTCGTCCTGCACGGCCGCCGTGGTGGGGTCCGACGTTAGCAGTGGCCCCGCGACAGTCAGCGCCACCCGCACGGCGAGTCCGGAATGGTCGGTGAGCCGCGACCCGTCTGGCATCACCTCCCTGGTCTCGTGGACGTACTCGCACGAGGTGAGCCGCTCGATGAGGGTTGGTGAGCCGTGGGCGTGGTCGTAGCGGTAGCCCAGTTCGGTGCGCCGCGCCCAGCTGTGTTCGACGCGTTCGGGGTGCAGGTGCCGGAACAGGTCGACCAGACCGTGCCGATCGGTCAGGCTGGTGTAGAAGCCGTATTCGAAGGGCGCGAACTGTCCCCGGTGGGCGGGCTGGTGGGTGGGTTCCAGCACGTTGAGGTCGCCGAGCAGCAGCAGCGGCGCGTCGCTGGCCGTGGTGTCCAGGGCCGTGTGGAACCGCTCGATCCAGGTTCTCTTGCGTTCGGTCTTGTCCAGGGTGGCGTCGCGGGAGGGCACGTAGGCGCCCACGACGCGCAGCGGCCCGTCGGTGGTGTCGACCACAACACCGGCGGTGCGGGCGGGCAGGTAGTCCATGGCCGCGCCGAGCGGGTCGACGGTGGTGGCGAGCCCGCTGACGATCATCATGCCGAGTTCGCCCGGTGCGTGCTCGGGGAAGGTCACCGAGTACCCGGCCGCGGTGAACGCCTCGGCCAGGAACATGCTGCCCGCAGTGGCCCTGGTCTCGGTCAGCACCAGGACGTCCTCGGGGCGGGCGGCGAACCACCGGAGTTGGCGGTGGGCACGCTCGATCGACGGTGCGCCGACGTTGACGGTGATCAGACTCAGAGACATGCCGGGCTCTTCTCCTTGAGGACTCGGTGGATCGGGGACACGATCCTGGCAGCGACCGCGTCGGGAGTCTCGGTGGTGCAGTCCAGCGTCGTCACCGGCCACCCCTTGGCCTGCAGATCGACCACGGCGTGGACATAGCGCCCGGCCTCCATGTCGCTGTTGTCCTCAGCGCGCTCGAAGCGGCTGTGCCCGCCCCGCCCCCGCAACCGGCCGTCGATCACTTCGGGGTCGGCGTTGAGGATGACCGCGAGGTCGGGCCGGTAGACGCCGTGGTTGAGCTGCCACACCGTGTCGGAAGACAATCCGTCGAGTCCTTGCAGGACCAGGGAGGACGCCACGTACCGGTCACAGACCACGACCTGGCCCTCCCGCAGCGCGGGCTTGATTTCGACCTCGAGTTGGTGGTGGCGGTCGGCGGCGCACAAGCACGCCAGCGCCATGCCCCAGTAGGTGTCGGTGCCGTGGCGGGTGAGTTCGCCCAGCGGCGCCCGCGAGGGCTGGCTCGTCGCGTGCACCGGCAGCCCAGCCGCGGCCAGGGTGCCGACAACTAGTCGTGCGGCGGTGGACTTGCCCACGCCACCGGGGCCGTCCAGGGTGATCAACGTCCCGACCAGGCGGCGGGTCTCGTCGAACGGGCCGGTCATGCGGGCATCAGCGGCAGCAGCCGACGTCCCCCGGTGACCGAGTCGTCGACCACGGGGCACTGCTCAGCGTCGACGTCGCCGATCCGGCCGCCCGCAGCGACCACCGCGGCGGGGCAACCCTTGCCGCATTCGGAGTTCATCAAGCAGGACCCGCAGGTGGCGTTCTGGCCGACTCGGTAACGGTCGTGGAACCGGTAGTTGTCCAGGCGCTGGGCGATGTCCGGGTCGGTGAAGATGTTGCCGGCGACGAACTCGGTGTCGGTGTGCCGGGAGGCCGGGGTCCGCGCGGCGAACACCAGGTACGGGCACACGGTGACCTCCCCGGGGGTGAACACGTAGATGATCGTGCCCGCCTCGCACCCGGCCAGAGGTTTGCCCGCGGTGTTGGGGAAGCGGATATGCGCGATGTCGAGATCCGGGCCGTCGAACGGTGCGGTCAGCGCGTGGATCTCCTGCATGTGCAGGGTGCTCTTCGCGAGCCTGCCCTGCGACTTGACCCCGCGTCCCATGCTGCCCAACGGGTTGAGCAGCACGTAGCGCGCGCCGTTCTCGCGGGCGAACGCGCACAGCGCGGCGTACTCCTGGTTCTGTGCCAGGGAGTTCGGCGTGCACAGCAGGCCCTGGAGGATTCCGGCGGCGCCGAGCTCGCGCACGGTGGCCACGGTGACGTCGAAGGATGCCCGGTCCCCGCGGAACTTGCCGTGGGAGTCGGCGGCGAAGCCGTCGAGAGAGACGTTGCAGTGCACACCGAGGCGGGCGAGCTCGCCGATCCGATCGTCGTCCAGGGCGGTGGCGTTGGTGCAGACCCCGACGTCCACCCAGGCGGCCCGGAAGGCGCGCACGATGGCCATGAAGTCGGGGTGGATCGTGGGTTCGCCGCCGGTGAGGGTGATCCGCCGGACCCGAGCGTTCGCCAGGCGCGGGATCACCTTGTCGGCCACCTCGGCCAGGGGCATCTGTTTGCCAACGCGCGTCGCGGACACGAAGCAGTGAGCGCACCGCAGATTGCAGTCCTCGTTGATCTGGACCAGTGCCTTGCGGTAGGGGGTGTCCACCGTGGTGCGGAAGTAGCAGGACATGGCGAGGGTGTCATCGGCGATGCTGCGGGCACTGGTCATCGGGAGCCTCCGCATCCTCGACACCTGTTCGCGGTGCCTCTGGTGGTGTGTGCCTGGTCGGATACGCCTCATTAAATGTTCAAGAGAATAATATCGTAGGTTGAGATGTTCATTTGGACATTTATTGGACAAGTCGACTGGAACTGCGATCAGCGACAGCCAAACTGTCCGACCGGACAACTCTCATGTCAGGGTGTGTCCCACCCACAGCCGGGAACGAGGAGGCGCGGTGTCGAGCACTGGAGACGACGAGGTCAACGCTGCGGACCTGCTGGTGACCCTGCTGGGGTGTCCTGCCGAGATGCTGGACGTCAGCCTCGACCAGCTGCGCACTCTCGCCGTGGTGCACACGACCGGCACCGCACAGCGGGCCGCCCGGGCGCTGGGGCGCGAGCAGTCCAGCGTGCAGAAGCAGCTCGACAACCTCAACAAGGCCGCCGTCCGCCTCGTGGGCGAGGCGTTGGTAGTCAAGCAGGGCCGCGGCAAGGACTTCCTGTTCACCCCGTCCGGCGAGGAAATCGTGGCACTGGCCACCGATACTCTGCGTTCCTGGACCGACAGCCTGCACCGCAGCAGGCGACGGGTGGGGTCCACCGTCACCTTCGGCACCACCGAGTTCACCGTGGAGTTCCTCGGCCAGGTCTGGCCGAGGCTGCGCGCGGACTTCGAACGCCGCGACATCCACCTGCGGATCGAGCACGTCCGCACCCGCGACCTGTGGCGCAAGCTCGACGCGAAGAAGGTCGACCTAGTCTGCGGCAGCTTCGCCGCCGAACCCGGCCGCCCACCCGCGCTGGACTACGACTTCCTGGAATGGCACCGCGAACGCGTCGCCCTGCTGACCAACCTCACCACCCGTGAACTGCCCGACACTCCGGTCACCGCCGCCAGGTTGCCCGGCCTACCGCTGCTCGCGCCGACCGCCGGACTGCTCGCTCAGTTCCTCAGCCGCTGGTACGGACCGGGCTACCGCGGTGAGCTCGACGTCATCGCCGACATCGACTCCCTCAACTACGGTCTGAACCTGCTCAACGCCGAACTGCTGCACGGGTGCCTGCTCACCACCGAACGGGTCGCCGACGCCGCCCTGCAGGGACGTCTCCCTGGCCGGGACCTCCGCAAGATCGACCTCGCCGACGACTACGAACCCGCGCTGGAGATCGTCACCGGCATTTTCGCCCGCAAAGGCGAACGCAACCGCTACGCCGCGGATCACCCGCTCAACCTGCTGTGGACCGCGTTCGCGCAGGCGAGCCCCACCAGGTCGGTTCCCGCTGTCCTACCGGGCTGATGCCCGGCGGTGTCGCCGGTACCGGGTGAATGCCGCGCAAGCTAGCTCAGACTGGGCTGAGCGGCAACGATGTGGACCGTCGGGGTCGTCGAGCCAGACGTACTGCTCAGCTTCTGTCGCGGTGAGGCCGAATCGGTCGTAGCTGGGCTGGCCGGTGTGGTGCCAGAACTCGTGGATCTGTTCGATGGTGTGCCAGAGCCGCTGGGGCCCGGACTCGGCGACGCGGTATCGGCCGTTCGTTGTGCCGGTGTCGATGATGGCCTGTGAGCCGTCCTCGGCCCACAGGCACAGTGCCGGCTGGCCGTTCTCGCTGGTTCCCAGACCGCGGTGCACGCCGGGCAGATGCCATTGCGCGAGGAAGCCGAGCAGTTCGCCCTCACGCAGCAGCGGGCTGGAGTCGACGTCGGTGGTCGGACGGGTCGACTCGTCGTCGCCCCACACCTGGACGGGTGGGGTGTTCGGTTCGGCAGAGTGGCGCATCCCCATGAACCCCGCCCAGCGGGGCAGAAATCTGCCGGTGGCGGTGCCCTCGGTGTCCACGGCGAGGCGCACGAGGGTGCCACCGAGTGGGCCGTGCACATCGGTGAGGAGGACCGTCCCGGGCATGGCCTGTGTGAGCCATGCGGCCGGGATTGGTGACCAAGGTCTCATTGCTGTAGACCGCGTCCAGCCAGGTGGTGCGCTGCTGCGGATCGATGCACAACACGTGCGGCCGGAGTCAGATCGGTCGGGTAGCAGCTCATGATCGGACAACCCCGTCAGCAAGTAGGTCGGCCAGCGCGGCGGTGATCGGGAATCCGAGCACGGTCAGGTCACGGTTGGCCCGGGTGTGGTGGGCGTGGTCGCCAGGAGCCCGCACGCGTGCAGCTGGGCGTCGAGTGTGGTGACGGCTTGGGTGCCGGCCCAGGGTTGCATCAGGGCTCGGGCGGTGTGAAGTTTTGCTGTGAGCTTTGGTGAGAGGTGTGCGAGGCCGGCCGCGTCGCCGAGGACACGGGCGGCCTCGGTGATGTCCTGGGACAGGACGAGCGCGTGGCCTAGTCGCAGTTCACACTGCGCGGAGTCATACACATAGGGGGTGCGCTCGTACCGCGCGCGGGCGTTGCTCGCGGCGTCGACGGCTTCCTGTGGTCTGCCCAGCAGGGAGAGCAATTCGCTGCGAAGACTGCCTAGCGTGCCCTCGTGGACCCAATATGCCAGTGAATCCGGGGTGCCCGCAGTCACGCTGGCGAGGAATTGTTGAGATCGCGCGCACGCGGCCATGCACAGTCCGTGTTGGCCGTCTAGCGCGTAGGCGCCGGCGGCTCGCAGCTCAGCGAGGGCTTTGAGCCGAGCGTCATCGGTGCGCGCCGCCAGGCTACGGCCCGCGGCGGCGGCGTCCAGCGCGGCGGGCGTGTCCCCACGCAGGAAGGCCGCATAGCTGGTGGTGGCCGCCGCGTAGGCGGCGCACGCCGGGTTACCGGCGTCGTGACCAGCCCGGCGGGCGCGCTCGAAGTAGCGCCGGGCCGCGTCGGGGTGGCCCATATCGAGGAGGTGGCCACCGATCGTGGTTGCCATGCTGCTATCAAGGGTCTTCAGAGGCCTGCGTAACTCCTCCGTGGAGCAGCCCGTGAGTAGATGGCGCACGACCTGGTGCTGCGCGAGGACAGTATCGAGTACCTCACCCGGGCCGAGGGTGTCTGCTTGGCGCTTGCACTGGGCCAGCGTGGTGGCCAGGTTGTTCACGACCTGGGCGTCTACCCGGCGGGGAGCCTCCATAGCCTGCGCTACCCGGGTGCACTCGTCGGGGTCCAGACCGGACAGGCTCAGGGCCGCCAGGGCCCACCGGGCGACCCGCAACGCCTCGCGGCGGCCCAGGGACCGCGCCAAGATCCTGATCACCTCTCGCATCAGTTCCTCAGCCAACTCCCGGTCCGCGCCCGCTATCCCCGGCCACCCGTCGCGCCCACTCACCTGGCCACGGTCCCGCGCGGCAGACACGAGTGCGGGTGCGGCCCGGAGGGCGTCCACGCCAGCTTACGCCACCGCCTGCCGCGCCTGGCGCTGGTGGGCGCGGCACAGACCACGGTAGTCCTGTTCGGCCTGGGCCAGCATGCTGTGCTCAGCGATCAGGGCGCCCTCCGCCCGGCACACCTCGTCGGTGATCTTCCACTGCTCCCCGGGCATCCCCCGGGTCCCGTGCTCGACCTTCGAGATCGTGGTCCGGGTCCGCCCGAGGGCCTGGGCCAGCTCGGGCTGCGAGACCCCAGCCGCGTTGCGATAGGTGGCCAGGAGCAGACCCAGGCTCCGCCGCAAGGTCCGCACCCGCACCCGGCCAGCCGCCAACTCCCCCGCATCGACCGTCATGCCCGCCAACCCTAGGGGGTGGCAGCGGGGGTGGCAGCCCGACAAGCCGGCCGCGGGCCATGTCCCGCCGTCGTTGTGGTCACCGCGGCCACAGTGCGTCACGCACCTAGTGCCGGGCCGCCGCGACAAGCCCGGGTGACGCGGCGGGCGCGGGCGACAGCACGGACTTCGGCGGCGCTGCGCTAGTGCTGCCCGCCGCCGTGTGCGCTCAGTTCGGTGATCACATGGTCGGGGTGGTCGAGCCAGACCCACTGCCGCGCTTGGCCGGTGGCGGTGACGCCGAAGCGGTCGCGGTCG
>JBOHFY010000336.1:0-3015 GCA_050699895.1 Pseudonocardiaceae bacterium | reverse complement strand
CGTTCTCACCTGGCTGCCCCTGCCGGAATGATCAGTCGAACTCGCCGGAACGGACTCCGGCCGTGAACGCGGCCCACCCGGCTGCGGTGAACATCAGGGCCGGCCCGCTGGGGTCCTTGCTGTCCCGCACGGCACGATCCCCGCCGTCGAGGTCGGCCACCTCGACGCAGGCGGCCATGCTGTTGGTGTAGGTAGACTTCCGGAAGGCGGGAGCTTTCCGCCGCACAGCGGGAGTCGGGTCACGTGTCATCGGTGTCGCTCCTAGCAGCCCATTCATGGATGTGTGGCGAGCTGCGCGATCATGGCCAGGCTCTCGTTCGGACCGAGCGCTTGGCCGCGCAGCTCGCTGAACAGCGTAGCCAGTTGAGCGACCACCGCCCCATCCTCGATGACGTGACCGCCGACGACGTACTCCTGGTACCCGATATCGGGCAGTAGTCCGTCAGGGAAGCTCAGCATACTGAACGGCCCGGCCATGCCGACGTGCAACCCGAGATCGAACGGCAACACCCGCAGGTCTACGTTCGGCCACTGCGCCACCTTGACGAGGTGCGCCAGCTGATCGTCGGCCACCGTCTCATCCCGCGCACAACGCACCAGCGCGGCCTCGGAGACAACAGCCCTGAGCTGCAGCGGGTTTGTTCCCGTCAACCGGTCCTGGCGCTGCAACCTCGCGGGGATGCGCCTGTCGATTTCCTTGCCCGACAGCCGGACCTCGATCGTGTGCAGCCGACGCATGTAACTCTCGGTCTGGAGTAGTCCGGGGACGTTCTCTATGTCGAACGTGCACACCTCGCTTGCGTCGTGCTCCAGACCCACGTAGCCGCCCAGCCACTCCGGCAGGCCGTAGGTCGACCACCAGCCGCGCTGGCTGGCCTCCTCGCGCATCTCCTCCAGCGTCGCGAGCTGCTCGTCGGACCCGTGGTAGTGGTCGCGCACCAGCACGATGAGCTCCGAGTACGAGACGACGTTGCGGCCGACCTCGATCGCCGCGAGCCGCGACTTCGAGGTCCTGATGGCCGCTGCCGCCTCCGGTCGCGGCATGTTCGCCGCTTCCCGCAGCTCACGCAGCGCGCTGCCGAGTTGAACACGCCTGACTGTTGGTCCCGCCATGGCGGCGATCGTAGCGTGGATCCTGGTTATGGCAAACAGATCCCAAGACTCGACATCGTGGAATCACGATGCTATGTTCACAGTCGTGGTGCCCGGCTCAGGCCTGGCACCGGCCGTCCGGCCCGATCTCGCCCCGCAACTCCCGACCGGGCCGGGCGGCGCCCCGTGAGCTGGGCCGTGAACTGGCTCGTGCTAGCCAGCGCGTGTCTCCTGGGTGCTGTGTGGATCACCAACCAATGAGCGGGCGAGACACGATCCCGCCCCCTGCCCACGAGACGAGACATCCCATGGCTGATGGCGCGACCCCGGGCGCGTCCCGCGAGGACCGCAGAGCAATCGGCGTCACCTGCGCGCTCCACAAGGGCCCCAGGAACTTCGCGAACCTGGTCGTGGAGCGCCAAGGTCGCGAGTACGTGTTCGACGTCCACGTCACCGGCGCGTGCGTGTTCATCCTCGAAGAAGACGCCGCGACAGTCCTGTTCGAAGCCCTGCGGATCTGGCTACGCCGATGAGCGCCGACCCGGATGGCCGAGGCGATGGGGGCACCTCGTGACGTGGTACCTCCGGTCCATGAGTGACCGCGACACCCACCAGGGCGAGCTGGGTCCCGACGGCGCGGTGGTCGCCTTGTGCGGAGTGCGGTTCGCGCCGCTGCCGCTGCCTTACGGTCGGGTGAGCCTGCCCGCGTACCCGCAAGACCGTGACCAGACCTGCCCGGAGTGCGACACCCGTCGCAAACAAGGTGCCCGGTGAACCGCCCACCGCGGTGGGGCGTGTCCTCACTGGACTGGCAATCCCACGCCATTGATGAGGAAGCCGACCATCCTTACGGGGTGTACATCGCCCGCTGCGGGCAGGGACTGTTCATGGGCGCCGCACTGTATGACGAGCCGCCGCCCGGCGGTTGGATGTGCCTGCCCTGCCTGCGCTCGACCGGCTCCGGCTCGGGGCGGGATGCCGGCGGCAGCGGAGCCGGGACGGGTGTGAGAAATCCACGACACCCGGATAGGCCTTGTGATCGCGGGTAAGTCACAGCACACTGAGTGTGCACAAAGGGTCGGAAAACTGCCGCATCCCAGGATCGTATGGCGCGGGGTCCTGCGTCGTCGGGGGGCGCAGGAGCGCGCTGGGAGGATAACCGTTCGGGAGGCTGGGGAGCGGCCGAGCGGTTAGGGGGCAATCGGGGATCTCCCGTCGGGGTACGGGAGATCCCCGATTGCGGTTCCCTCCGGGCCATGGGCGTAAGGCAAAGATGGCAAAGATATAGTATGGCTTTTGCCGGCCCGCTTCGCTCACAAGACCCCGCCCCCAACAGCCCAGTCGAGGATCCCGACCAGCGCATGGCGTCTCCCCGCTTCCCCGCGACGCTACGGCACCTGGCGGACCTCGCCCGCGAGACTCTGCCGCCGATGCATCCGGCAGGTAAGCCGTTCGTGGCTGCGGGGGCGGCCACGGCGCTGCTGCTGCGCAGCCTGTCCCCGACCGCAAGCACGCTGGGCGCGCTGGCCACCGTCTGCTGCGCGGCGTTCTTCCGCGAACCGCACCGGGTGCCGCCGCGGGACCCAGAGCTCGTCCTCGCGCCCGCGGACGGCACTGTGCGCGGCGTGACCGCCGCCCCGGCGCCGGCTGAGCTGGGTCTCGACGGCCAGCCGCGGCCGAGGGTCAGCGTGTTCTTATCCGTGTTCGATGTGCACGTGCAACGCATCCCGATGGACGGCGAGATCCGCCACGTCGTCTACCGCCCGGGTACGTTCCTCACCGCTGACCTCGACAAGGCCAGCGAAGACAACGAGCGCGCCAGCGTGCTGCTGCGCTCAAGTACTGGGCACGACCTCGTCGTGGTACAGATCGCCGGGCTGGTGGCCCGCCGGATCGTCTGCTCGGTGCGGCCCGGTGACCTGG
>JBOHFY010000335.1:0-16102 GCA_050699895.1 Pseudonocardiaceae bacterium | reverse complement strand
GTGTTGACGTAGGACAGCTTCATCGCCAGGAAGCAGTTCGCGGCGTACTTGACCATCTCGGCACTGGCGGCGTCGGTGAGGACCGTCGGCGCGCCTAGCCGGGCATACAGCGCCGCGACCCGCTCCGCGGCGTCTTGGGCGTCGCAGCCCACCACGATGCGGTCGGGATTGAGGAAGTCCTCCACCGCTGAGCCCTCCCGCAGGAACTCGGGGTTGCTCACCACCGCCACGTCCGCCCGTGCCAGCAATCGCGCGGTGCGCGCCGCGGTGCCCACCGGCACGGTCGACTTGTTGACCACTACGCACCCCGCCGGCAGCAGTGAACGCACCTCGGTGGCCACCGCTTCCACCGCTGACAGATCCGCCGCGCCGCCGGCGGCCATCGGAGTGGGTACACACAGGAACACCACCTCAGCCGCGTCGGGCCCCTGACCGACCGCGGCGGCGGCTCCCACCACGAACCGCAATCGGCCGGCGGCCAGACCCTGCGCCACCAGCTCGGGCAGTCCCGGCTCCAGGATCGGTACCTCCCCAGCGGACAGCCGGGCCACTTTGCCCTCGTCCACGTCGGCGCACACCACCTGATGGCCCAATGATGCCAGGCACGCGCCGGTGGTCAGGCCCACATACCCGGAGCCGACCACCGCGATCCGACGCACGAACATGCGCCTCTCCTCTCCTGCTGTCGTTATTTCCATGGATGCAGACGGCAACCGGGTCAGAGGTCACCGCCGTAGGGCACGTCGTTCACCCGCTCGGAACTCATCCACAACCGCAGCGCGTGGGTGGCGCGCACGTCGTCCGCGTTGTAGGTGAGCAGCCGGGCCCGCTGCGTCAGATCCGGTGCACCGCCGCCCAGCCCGACAGCGTCGGCGTACCAGCGCATCGAGTTCTCCCCGCTGGCCTCTGGATCGTGCCAGGAGAACCCGGCGGCGGCTGGGGCGATCGTCTTGAGCCCTTTGCCCTGCGGGCAGAGGAACTCGGCGCTGACCACCCCGTACAGGTCAACCCACGCCTCGGAGGAGATGAACTCCCGCACCGCGGCGGCGGTGGGAATCCCCGGGGCGCGGGCGAAGCGCTCGACGGAGGAGAGCATCCAGCGGTTCTCGGCCTGCTCGTTGTAGCAGTAGGCGGCCACGCTCAGACCGCGCTCGGCGGCGCGATGGCGGACCTCGGTCAGCCAGCTCCAGAACGCCGCGAACGACCGCGCCTCGTCAGCGGTCGGCACCGGCTCCCAGGTGACGAAGCCGCGGTAGCCACCCGGCATCCCGATGTCGGCGCCGGACAGCAGAGCGCCCCACAGGTAGGCGCCGTCATCGTCGAAGCTCTCCATGTCCACGTCCACCTCGACGTCGGCGCGTCGCACGGTGACCCGCCGGTGGCGCCGCACCAGAGTGAGGTCCCGCTGCCAGGCGCGGGCCAGCCACACCGCGTCACGAAAGGACATCCCGACCATCGGCGCCGGTGGCTTGCCCGCCGGGTCCAGCGCGGCCAGCGCGTCCACGGTGCGGACCCCGGCCGCCTGCAGCGCCCTCGTGTCCTCCCCCCCGCGCAGCACCATGCTGATGTCCCGGGCCGCCCGCAGCGCCGGGCCGCAGGTGGGCCACCAGGGGCAGGAGCGACATTCGGTGACCCGGGACGGCTGGGCCAGCGGCTCGGACTCGGTGGCGGCGGCCTGCGCGACAGCCAGCCGATCGGCGAACCGAGCGTCGTACTCGACCATCGCGGTATGCCCGCCCGACCAGGTGGGGGCGTCCAGGTCGTACCAGAGCACCACGTCGGCCTCCAGCCCGATCACCCCGCCGGTGGCCCGACCGCGGGCCGCCAGTCCGGCCGCCTGCAGCAGCCGGACGGTGTGCGCCAGGCGCATCTGGTCCCGGGACTGTGGGCGGACCTTGCGCTCTGGGTCGGTGCGGGCCGCAGTCAGGACCGGCTGGGTCAGTGGGCTGGTCCGGGCCCCGGAGCCAGGGTCGGTGACCTTGTGCCGCACGACGATCACCGGAAGGTAGCCACCGTGATGGCGGACCAGCAGCTCCGCGCCGCCGCGCCGCCCGCCCGAGGGATCCGCGGGCAGCAGCCCACCCCAGACGAAAGGCACGCCTTGGCTGAGCAGGGCCAGGGTGGCGGCGCGGCGCTGTTCGGCAGGCAGCTCGGGCGAGACCTCCGCCCAGTCAGCACGGTGGTGCTTAGCCAACCGGTCGGCCACCACGCGGCGATGGGCGGCGGTGTCGGCGATCCGTCGCGCCGTGGTCGCATTCAGGGCCGCGCGCGGTGCGCCGGCTGCCGAGGGGTCGTGCTCCAGATGCACCCGGCGACGACACCGGGTCACCACAGCCGCGTCGAGCAACACTGCCGAGTTCACGCTGTCAGACTAGAGCGAGGGACTGACAGTCGCGCGTTCCCCACGCTCCGACGATGACATGTGGTGTCAGTCCGCCTGGCGCAGGATCACGGTCGCAGTGCCGGGGACCTGGAGTAACGCGTCAAGCTCGGTGAGCGCGTGCCCGGCGCGGTGGCGCAGCTCGCGACGGCTGATCCAGCCCTGTGCGCAATACCGGTGGTCCTGGGCGAGCATCACCAGCACCGCGAGCGCCTCAGCGAGCCCGTCGCGCTGGTGCATCGGCAGCTGGCGGAGCAACTCCAGCTGGGCCTCTACCACGTTGTCCAGGAAGGCGGCTTGGCGCGCCACAGCGCGGTGGCGGCGCCACCTGAAACGGTCCTGCCCTGCCACCATGTGCACCGCCCCTGATAGTCCGGTTGCACACACCATCGCCAGACCGGCGCCCAGCGTTAGCAGCCGGAGCTTGAATCAGACGCCGACGCTTCGGTAGGTCCGAATGAGGTGGCGCAGATCACGGGAGTCCGAGCTGTTGGGCAGTCGAGCCAACTCGAGCTCCAACGGCTTGAGCCGGTCGAGCACCCGCGTGGACTTCATTTCAGGTACCGCCATCACAGCCTTGCGGCCCATCTGGATACCTAGGTTGATCTCACCATCCCGCAGGTAGCTGGTGGCTAGCGTGGTCAGGTTGAATGTCCGGCTGCGGGCGGTGGAGTCGTCGTAGCTGGCCAATGACTCGTGAAGCGCGGGGATCGCGATGGCCGCATGCCGGGGCTCGCCGTCCGCCAGCTCAGCGTGCACCGTCCCGATCATCGCGAACATCTCTCTGTTGTCGTAGTCATAGGCCCAGTTGGGCATCTCGTTGTGCAGCTCCGCCCGAGCCAGCTCGGACTCGGATCGCTCGAGTAGCTTCTGGGCCATCTCGCCGTCGCGCAGGATCGAGTACGCCCACGCTTCGTTGGCGCACAGCAGCGCCACCGCCCGCTCCGACCCGGCTCGCTGCGCGGCGAGCTGGCCCAGCTGGAACCACTTGAGGGCCTCGTTGGCGTCCCGGTCGTGCAGATAGATCCGGCCAATGCAGTACATGATGCGCGCCATCAGAATCGAGTCACCGGCCTGGTTGGCGAATTCCATGGCAGTGGTGTAGTGGCCGCGCGCGGAGTCCCGCAGTCCCACGTCGAAACTTGTCCACCCGGCCAGACCTTGCAGGTCGCCCAGCGCCCGGAACAGCCGTAGGCGCACCTCTTCCTTGGCGGTGGTCCCCAGCAAGCGCTGCGCCCAGGACAGCTGGGCGACGACCGCGTCTCGGCAGTTTCCGCCGCCGAACTCGTAGTCCAGCGCGCGCAGGGCTCTGGTGGTTGCCTCCACCTGCTTGACGTCCATCAGGCCGATCTGGTTCGGTGTTGGCGTCTGGCCAGGGCTGGGCAACCATGGCTTGCGGTCGGCCGTCGCCACAGTGGTGCCGAACAGCATGGCAGAGCCATGTGCCAGGAGATTCCGTCGCTTCACCAACTCTTCCTTCGCAGCACGAGCCTTGTCAGCATCGTCGGGGGGTCCGACCATGCTCGTTTCTATCGCCGGGTCGTAGGACAGGCCCATGTACCCGCGGGGGATGCCCAAGCCGCCGGAGATCCGCACCAACACGTCGTAGGCCATGACCTGGCGACCCTTGAGGATCTCCGAGACCTCGGACTGGGACTGCCCGGTCAGGGCCGCGATGTGCCGTTGCGAGATGCCCACCCGCCGGAGCAGGCGGTACACGGAGCTGATGTCGCGATCGGCCAGCGCCCGCTTCATCTCCGGTTCATTCCACGTCTCCAGAGACAACCGGGCGTCTCGCCCGCCGGTCACGTTCATCTTCGGCCCCCTTGTCGTCCGACGGGCGACGTGTGAAGACTAGGCACGGTCTACGTCGCTCGTGAAGAGCACTTCGGTGAAGCTAAGCAGCCCGACAGGTCAGTGCGAACCGCTCACCGTCATAGCATGCCTGGTGAGCGCAGCACGGTGCATGACGGGTTTAAACCGGCTGGACACCTTTGTAGGTTGAGTGAGGCGGCACGACCAGGATCTCGTGTCACAGACATTATCGGTACGTGGCCTGGGCGGCGGGAAGGTGGCGAGGTGAACCGGGTTCTGGGCCAGGTGATCCAGCAGGCGGTGTGGGAGCGGCTCGACATGCTGGAGGAGCTGGTAGGCAGTGCCGACAATGGGTCGCTGCTGTCACTGGCGCGGAGTGAGCTGCCCCGTTTGACCCATGGGTGGCGCGCTCTCCTTGCCACCCATGCGCCAGATCCTCGGGGTCGCTGCCAGGAGTGCTCGAGTCGCTGGCGACCTCGGGCCGCGCCGTGCACGGTGTGGCGGGCCGTGCACGAGCACCTCGTCTCCGCTGAGAGCGTGTCCGCATTGCGAGCTAGGGCCCCGGCTAGGGCTGGTGCCGCGCACTGAACTGAGCACCGTGATGTCAACTCCATAGAGCTGGCGGCCTCGCTGCCGTTCGTGGGGCTCCCCCCCCACCCACGAAGGCCTGAGCAGCCGCCATGTGGCCGGTGATCCGGCGAACGTCCGTGCCCCCGACCGAGACGTCGAAGGATCACCGGCCACCCCAAATACCTCCCACCGGCGGTGCTGCAACTCCCCGCGTACCGCCGGTGGGAGCGCCACGAACCCGGGTACTGGGCACACCTCCAGTCATCGGGGCACAACTCCAGAGCTTGGATCCACCCCGCTCCCCACCGGGTGGTAGTGCCGCGCCGGTGGCACCGTCGTTGCCTGACCGACCGCCACCGCCAACGTGAGCCCGATGACAGCCGGATCCCGTCACCCGGTGCCTGGTGTGAATTCCCAGCGCATCGCGACCCGGGAGTCCCCCTCCGGCGCCGGGCGCGTGCAGCGCAGGCACCCGCAAGAAGGGCGGGGCCGTTCGAGAGGAACGGCCCCGCCCCGCCACGCTACTGTCGAACTCGGCGCAGTGCGGGCGGGTCCACGGCGGGAGGTCGACCATGGCGAAGATCTTGATTCTGACCGGAGATGCCGCGGAGTCGCTGGAGGTCATGTACCCATACCAGCGACTACGCGAAGAGGGTTACGAGGTTCACATCGCGGCGCCCACCCGCAAGAAACTACAATTCGTGGTGCACGATTTTGTGCCGGGTTTCGACACTTACACCGAGAAACCCGGCTATACCTGGGATGCGGACCTTTCCTTCGCCGAGGTCGACCCCGCTGACTACGTCGCTCTCGTGGTCCCTGGTGGGCGGGCACCGGAATACATCCGCAATGATGCCGACTGCACACGTATCGTCAAGCACTTCTTCGCCGCCGACAAACCGGTGGCGCAGCTGTGCCACGCGGCGCTGGTCTTCACCGCGGCCGGAGTCCTGAAGGGCCGGCGAACAGCGGCCTACCCGGCGCTGGAACCCGACGTGACGGCGGCCGGCGCGGAGTTCGTGAACGGTGCCGCGGTTGTGGACGGCGTGATGGTCTCCGCGCGGGCCTGGCCGGACCACCCCGAGTGGATGCGTGAGTTCATCCGGATCCTGCGCGCCAAGTCACCCTCTGCCTCATTGCCCTGGGCCTGAAGGTTCATCTGGGCCTGATTGATCTCGGGCCTGATTCGTCTGGCGCATCGCGACCGGGCACGGCGGCCGTCGAGGTCGCGGCAGGGCAACCGAGGCGCGCTGCCGGCCCAGCCGCGCCAGGAACCGGATCAACGGCGTGCTGGAGTCGATAAGCTTCCTCTTATCTTCCTTGCTTTCTCAAAGTAACACACGGGGAGTTTGACAGCAACTTCCACAATCTTGTAACCTCCAATCGGGTGAACGTGACAGAGAGGACCCTCGTGGCACAGCGCAAGACGATCCGGTCCCGCCGGTTGGGCAAGCAGATCCGGCGGCTCCGCGACGATGCTCAGCTCATCCAGGAGAAGCTGGTCGAGCTGATGAACGCCGACCAGCCCCGGCAGCGCCGGATCTCCGCCGCGCACCTGTCCCGGGTGGAGTCCGGCATCGCCCGGATCACCTCCGAGCACCTGGACCGGATCATCACGGTGCTCGACGTCGGCGCCGAGCAGGCGGGCACGCTCGACGAGCTACGCCGCCGGGCTGACGAGCGGGGCTGGTGGCAGGAGTACTCGGACGTTGTCGATGAGGCCATCGAGATGCTGGTCGAGATCGGCGAGGACGCCAGTACCGCGCGCAGCTACGACATCGCGTTCGTGCAGGGGCTGCTACAGACCCGGGCCTACGCTGAGGCGGCGATCGAAAACGGCCGGGCCTTCGTCCCGCCGATCAACGTCGACCGGCTGGTCGAGCTGCGGATGCGGCGTCAGCGGCGGCTCGGCGAGAAGGGCTTCCAGGGCCTGACCGCTGTCATGACCGAGGGCGTTATCCGTACGATGGTGGGCAGCCGAGACGTCATGCGTGACCAGCTACGACACTTGATCGAAGTGACTCAGGAGCACCCGGTGACGATCCACATCCTGCCCTTCAGCGCTGGAGGGTTGCCCGGTTCCGACAACTTCGTGATCTTCGAGTTCCCGGATGACCTCGACGGCGACCTGGCGTATGTGGACAGCAGCACGGCACAGCGCATTCATGACGAGCGCGACATCGTCCGGCAGTGCACCTACACCTTCCATGCGGCTCTGGCCCAGGCTCTGCCCGCCCGGGAGTCACAGGACCTGATCCGCACAGTCATGGAGGAGCTGTGACCCAGTGGCCCGCACACCCAACCCGTACCCCTCGCTCGACGATGCCCACTACGACGCTGTGGTCAACGGCCGGTACATGAAATCGGCCGCCAGCAGCCCCAACGGCGGCTGCCTGTCGTTCACTACGGCGGTTGGCCTGATCGGCTTCCAGGACGACAAGCTGCCCCCGGCCGAACGCAAGGCCCGCACCCTCGTCTTCACCCAGCACGAGCTAGCCGCCTTCATCGCCGGCGCCAAGAACGGAGACTTCGACCACCTCCTCGGCTAACCTCCCCAGCCCGCCCCCAGAGCCCCCGCGCCAGCCGCGGGGCCCATCACCGTGAGATCGGCAGGAGTTGGCTTGACCCATAGGGGAGTGCGCTCGCTGTGATCGTGGTCTTCTTTGTTTGCCCACCTGGGCGGAGAGCGTGAGCCTCCGAGCCGACGAGAGTACGCGTGATGAGGTGGCGCATGTCGACGAGTCAGGCGTGCGTTGCCCGGACGGCACCCGCCTGGTCGGCCTGGTCGCTGTGCTTACCCGATCTCGCAGCCACCCCGACCTCGCCGGGCCTCTGCGCGACCTCCTGTTGTCCAGCCGCGATTCCCTGCATTACTACGACGAGACTCCAGCCCGTCGGGTTCAGATTGCCGACGTTATCGCGAGGCTCCCGATCAGCGGCGCACTCATCATCACTAAGATCACTACCGACCAGCTGCAGGAGCGTGCTCCTGCCCGGCTGTTCACGGCCCTCCTACCCAGACTGCAGCACGTCGAGCACATCGGCCGAGTGATTATCGAGTCCCGCGGCGGAAGCGACAAGCTCGACCGCCGCGTTCGAGACCGGCTCCGGCGCTCACGCAGCATCACAGCGGATCTCCACATCGACCACGCCCGGAAGCGGGAGGACGAGCGGCTGTGGTTGCCAGACTTCATCGCCGGTAGCTACATCGGTGCACTCAGCGGCGCGGGACCCGAGCCGTGGAAAATCGTCTCGGAATCTCACATTATTGAAGTGATCTCGCTGGACTGTGGTCCTCATGAACTCTGATCTCACTATGCCCTGAATAGCGCGACGCCCGGAGTCCCACGACGACGCGGGCACATCCGGGCGCCTTCGGCGCGTCCACAGACCAGCCTACTAGGAAGCACTATAGCACCTATGAACGCATCGGGTACCGACGCCCGCCTCATCTGGCCCAGGCTCTGCGAAGAGCTGTGACTTAGTGGCCCACGCGCTCAACTCGTACCTCTCGCTCGATGACGTCCACTACGACGCCGTGGTCAACGGCCGGTACGTAAAATCGACCTTCAGCAACCGGCAACGCTGGCTGCCTGTCCTTCGCCCTGGCCGGCGACCGGATCGGCTTCCAGGACGACAAGCTGCCCCCGGCCGAGCGCCAGGCCCGCACCCTCGTCTTCACCCGGCTCGAGATGGCCGCCTTCATCGCCTGCGCCAAGAAAGGAGACTTCGACCACCTGCTCGACTAACCTCCCCCGCCCGGGACGGAGTACCCTCCGCCAGCTGGTGTGAGAACGGTTCGAGGACACGCACTTTGTCATACCTCTTCGGTACCATCCGCAGCGTGAAGCCCGACACCAGGTCCGATAAGCGTGGCCGCAGCCTCACCGATCGCATCGATGACAATCAGCCTGCCGGATGCCGCATCAGCACCGGTGGCAAGACGGTCAGCCGCACTGGACGGCACCCTCCCCACCACCACGATCAACGAGGTCCGGCGACGCAGGCGAGGGTGTATCGCCAGTGAGCGATGACGAAACCGACATCTGGCCGGTCCTCCTATCGGAGATCGTGGGAGCCACAGCGGCTGAGGAATGAGCGGTTTGCTGGCTGGCTATGGTTCGTGACCCTGAAGCCTGCGACAGCCGGTGCGCCAGAGCACCTACTTCCAAGCGCTCCAGACGGTCCTCGGGCTGACGTCTCAATTCTCTTTGCCCTCTTGGGGATCAGCCGGACCATTCAGGTTCCAGCGCACCTGCAGTTCATCGGCAAGAGCGCTGACGGCCGGTGGGGCAAGGTACGCCAGACTGGAGGCGACGTCGGTCCATGAACCGGTCGCAAGAGCCTTGCCGAGAAGGTGTCGTGCTCGAACCACCATAGGTGAGCCGTCGTGCGGATGTTCTTGTACCAGCGGTGCCCTAGCCGTTGCCATGGCAAGCCGGTCCAACGCCCTCGCTTGAATCCCCGGGTCAGCGATCTGTGCGATGAGCGCCTCAGCCTGTTCGAGATCACCGCAAGCGGCCGCCGCCTCTGCGAGCCGACCCAACGCTTCTGCCCGCGAGTCCTCGTCGGTGAGCTGCGCGATGAGCACCTCGGCCTCGGCGGCCAGCCGAGCTGTCCGGTCGGGATCATCATGTGCCGCCATCTCCGCAGCGTGGCTCAACATAGCCGCCCGCTGGTTCAGGGGAGACCGTGCGATGAGTGCCTCGTAATCATCATCTCTTGTGGCCTGGCTCAGCTGTGCTGCTAGCAGGTCCGGATGAGTGCTCCGTGCGTTGAGCACCTCGGCCCGGTCAAGATCACCATTCGCGGTAGCCCTCTCCGCTGCCTGGCTCCATAGCTCCGCCTGCGAGTCCGGATCGGTCATCTGTGCGATGAGTGCCTCAGCCCGGTCGAGATCACCACTTGCGACTGCTGCTACGGCGAGTGACTCCAACGGATCTTCCCTCCAGTCCGGGTCGGTGATCTGGGCAAGAAGAGTTTCGGCTCGGTCGAGATCACCGATCGCTGCCACCGCTTTCACGAGCGAACTCAACGCGTCCTCCCGCCCGAGCGGGTTCGTGATCTGCGCGATGGATGTCTCGGCTTCGTTGGCCAGCCGAATCGCCCGGTCGGGATCACCGCTCGCGACCGCCTCCTTTGCGAGCTGGATTAACAGGTCCGTCTGCGAGTCCGGGTCGGTGTTCTGTTCAATGAGAGCCTCAGCCCAATCGAGATCACCAAAGGCCGCCACCGCCGCCATAAGCCGACCCAGCACCATCACCCCCGCCAACGAGTTGGCGGTCTGCGGGATGAATGTCTCGGCTTCTCTGGCCAGCCGAGCCGCCCGGTCGGGATCACCGCTCGCGGTCGCCTCCTTGACAAGCTCAATCAACAGCTCCACCCGTGAATCCGGGTCGGTGACCTGCGCGACGAGTGCCTCGGCCCAGTCGAGATCACCGTAGGTCACCACCACGTTCGCGAGCTGGCTCAACCTCTTTACCCGTGCGTCCGGGTTGGTGATCTGTGTGGTGAGTGTCTCGGCCTCGCCGAGCAGCCGAACAGCTCGTTCGTGATCAACTTCTTCGGCCACCCACGGCCTGGGCAACCTAAACCCGCCGGGAACATGGCCCTTGGCCACTACCTGCACTAATTTGATCAAATTTTCTGCTCGAGAGTTCAGGGTGGGGATCTGGGCGATGAGCGTCTCGGCTCGGTCGGGATCACCACCTGCGGCCACCACGTCCGCGAGCAGACCCAATGCCTCCGCCCGCGAGTCCTGGTCGGGGATGCTGTGCGCGAGGGCTTCTGCACGAGTGAGTTGACCGAGTGTGGCCCAGACTGCGGGCAGGTTAGTGGGGATGTTGGCATTGCGCTCGGCGAGATGGTCTCGCTGGACGGAAATGAGCGCGAGACTGGTGAGGTCGGGGTCGGGCTGGGCGAGGAGTAGGTGCTGGGCGGTGCTGATTTCGGTGAGGGCGAGGGCGTCTCCGCCGGTGAGGCTGCGCATTCGTTCGTGCCGGGCCTGGTCGGTGGCGCAGGCGACGAGCCGTGCCGGATCACCGGTGCTGGCGAGTAGACGGGGGTAGCTGCGCAGCAGGTACTGCGGGGTATCTGGCGGCCAACCTCGCTGCCGGTAGGTGTCGGCCCAGTGGTGGAACCGGTCACGGTAGGGAGCCAGGCTCTTGCCGAAACGCTGCTCCGCGGTGAGCCGCAGTGTCTCGTGAGCGAACAGGTATACCTGCTCACCTGATGTGCGGGTTCGGGTTTCGACGCTGCGGCCGAATACCCCACCCAGCAGGAGCTCGATCGCATACGGTGGCTGTTCGGTGAGTTCCTCCAGCTCACCCACGGTGAGGCCACCACCAGCGGCGGTGATCAACCCGAGCACGTCACGCTGCAGCGGGGTTCCGACCAGGAGCTGGGCGAGTTCGTGCTTCGCCCGGTACTCGACGTCCCGGGCGTGTTCTGACACGTCGAGCTGCCTGGGGTTGATCATCCGAAGTGGGTGATCTCCAGCGACGTCGTCGGGGATCGGCGGGTGGGGTCGGCTGGCCACCAGGACGCGCACTTCTGCCGGGGGTCGACGAGGGAGCAGAGCGGCGATGCTGGGACCGGTGGCGGCGCCGCTGTCCTCGTCGAGGTCGTCGATCACCAGCAGCAGCCGGCGCCCGGCTTCCCGTGACCGGCTCGCCGCGTCGTCCAGTAGCCGGAGCATGGTGCCCCACCGCGCGCCGGCAGTCAGCAGTCCGACCGGGGACTCGCCGAGCAGGGCGGCGAGCTGCTCGATCAGCGCGTCGGTGCAGGCGTCGCTGTCGGACTGCCCGGCGAATCGGGCGGTGACGAAGAACGACACCACGTCCACCCCAGTGGGCGGGTGCAGCACAAACCACGCCATCAGGGCCGACTTGCCCGCCCACGGCCCGGCCTGCCACCACGCGTACGGCCGGTCCCCGGCGCAGAACCTCACCAGCTCGTCGAGTTCCGCCTCACGGTCGAGTAGTGGCTTGGGGGCGATCTCGCGGACCTGCACCTGGTAGGCGGTGGTCACCCGCTCGCCCGCCGAGGGCGGGACGACATCAGGCAACACCTCGGGGAGATCGAGCAGCGCGCGCAGCTCGGCACGTCGGCCGGGGTCGAGCCCGTCGAGGGCGAGGTCCAGGCGGGCAGCGGCCAACCGCCCCAGTCCATCGGAGGGGTGGTGCTTCGCGATCACGCCGACGATGCGGTCACTGACCCACACCGCCGCGCCGTACATGCCCTGCCACGGTGACATGGCGGGATCTCGCTCCGGCGGTGGCACCGTGAGCTCCAAGGTGCCCTCCCCACGATTGGACAGCACTGCCACCGACCCGTCGGCCTGATGCGAGTCTCGGTACGTCACTCCGTCGCTGTTATCGGTCCTCAGTTTGAACAGCGGGAACCCGACCGCCCGCACGGCCAGCACCGCCGCCCGAGCACCGATCCAGCCGAACCGCGCCACCGCCAACGGCGGCTGCCCCTCGCGCGGCGCGAGGGTCAGTACCGCGAGGTCAGAACCCGGATCGGTCCAGCACGAGATCACCTCGGTCGCCCACTCGCCGGGCAGATCGGCGTCGAAACGCACCTGCACCGACACCGCGCCGTCGACGACGTGCGCCGCCGTCAGCACTGCGGTCGGCCCGACCTGGTACCCCGAGCCCCGCCGCCCCGCCTCGCCGTCCAGCGTAACGATGATCTTCGCGACCTGCTCAGGCACGATCCCGCGATGCGCCGAGGCACGTCTGTCGCTCACCATGCGGACTCTAACGCTCGTCCGGCTGCTCCGCCCCCGAAATCAGCGGCTTGCCCGCGACCCCACGGCGGCGAGGGTCGAGGGTCAATGTGATCCGCTGAGTCGCCTGTGACGACGCTGTGGCGTCGGCGCCCAGCTCGATCACCCAGAACCGCACCTTCGCGTTCGGCCCCGCTTCCTTGCTTACCGCGACGGTCAGCTCCAGCTCCACCGGGCCGAGCTCGAAACGCAGGTCCTCACCCTCACCGTCCCGCATCGCCGCGCTCAACTCCCGGCGCAGCTGACCGATCACCTGCGACAACTCCACCCGTTCCGCCACGACTCCTCCAGACAGCGATCACATCGCACCGGACGCCGGCACCACATCATCGTCGACCTACCGGTTGGGTGAGGTGGACACTGGAGTTCCAGCGCGGGGGACCGGTCCGGCTGACGCGATCTTCTGACTAAGGACGCGCATCTTGTCAGACCTCCTCGGTACCGTCACGCAGTGTGAAGCCCGATCTTCTCCTCGCGCGGATCCAGCGCGGAGATCTCACCAACGTGAGCTTCGATGACCTTGTGCGCCTCGTGAAGGCGCTCGGCTTTCGGGAAGTCGGCGGCAGAGGTAGCCACCGGGTCTTCGCCCATTCACGGCTGACCGAACTTGTCAACCTTCAAGTCGAGCGCGGGCAAGCCAAGCGCTACCAGGTCAGGCAGGTCGCTAGCCTGATACGTCGGTATGATTTGTCCTTGGAGGATGAGCGATGAACCCTGGTTATCGGATTGAGGTGTTCTGGAGCGACGAAGACGAGGTCTGGGTCGCCGATGTCCCCGACCTCCCACTGTGTTCCGCTCACGGCCCGGCGCCGCACGACGCCGTCGCCGAGGTCGAGCAGGCGATCGCGGCCTGGTTGGACGCAGCTCGTGCCACGGGTCGGTTGATCCCGAAGCCGTCTAGCCGGGTCGCCCTTGCCTGATCGTTCGGGGTGCACGGCACACAGTGATCGATCCGCGCCCCCCGAGTGCCGTCGACGCTGTGTGAGTGGATCTGCCTCCCCAGGGCGATCATTTACGCATGGTCGCGAGTAAAACTACTATCGACCATGAGTAAAATGTCGCGATTCCGGACACTCGCTGGTGGCCTTCGAGGTGAAAAGTGGCGCTCGCCGGGCCGCACCCTCGGGGTTGGCCGAGTTCGCGAAAGAGTTCCATTCAGACCGAACTCTCCTCGTCGGTGCCGACGGCATCTCGCTGACAGTTTTTCTCTCCGAGCCGGTCGAATCGTGGCTCTGACCAGGGGCTAGCGCCAGCGGTGACTGCTTGTCCTGCGCCGTGGCCGGGGTCGTCGTGCCGCCAGGGCTGGCCGGTGACCGTGGCGCCGGAGGTGGCGGCGTTGCGGTCGAGGAGCACCTCGTTGCCGGACGTACTTCTTTGCTGACGTCACGACTGCTAAGTTGTTCTGTGTTAGGTAAGGCAAACCTGTCCTGGCGGACACGACCGCTGAGGGGGACCGTGTCGCACGTAGCGATACCTGGGGAGGGGTCGGTGGGGGCGGTCGAGCCTTGCTGTGTGCACCCACTGGCCGCGTCGGTGGTTGCGGTCGATCGCGCAGTGGCGTCGCTGTCTTTCCGGGTAGCGGATGCGCTCCAGTCGTGCTGGCGTGGTTCTGAGTGGCCCAGTTCCCAGCGGCCCACCGCTTCGTGGGTCGGGTGTGACCAGGCCCTGTCCGATCCTGACTTCTTCGCGTGGTGGCGGGTGCAGGTCGCGAGGCGGCTAGCTGAGCGGTACGCCCCCGTCGCCGAGAAGACCCACGTTCCGGAGGAGACCACGGCCGGTTATGTGCTGCAGTGGTATCTGGTTATCCCGAGCTACCTCGGTGGGTTGTTGTTCCACTCCGCTCGGCGGGTGCCCTCGCTCTCACCGAGCCAGCTTGGCTTCCGGCTCGAATCGGGGGCGTTGCGGGAGGTAGCGCTGTGCCCGGGCCGGTTTTGGTGCCTGCCTGGTGATCCCGACGCCGGCCATCCCGATGCCGTGCCGGTGCCCGACGAGGCGACGCTGGGCGCGGTGCTGCGCCGTCAAGTGATCGCGCACGCCACCCGGTTCCTCGCCGTCTACAGCCCGCAGGTGCGTTTCGGGCGCCGCACGCGGTGGGCGGCGGTGACCGACGCGCTGGATAAGGGCCTGTTGCTAGCGGGGCGCTCATTCGGGTCACCGAGGGCCGGTGCGGCTGATGCTCGGCTGGTGCTCGCCGACGGCGAGAAGCCGCTCACCTCGGTCTCGACGATCTGCCAGGTGACCGATGAACATGGGCGCACCCACTGGACCCGTCGGCGCGGCTCATGCTGCTTTCTTTACGCGCTGGCCGGGGTTGAGCGTCCGTGCGCCAGCTGCCCACGGGTCAGTGACGCCGAGCGGGTCCGTATCTTCGGCACGATCAACCCGGCCTAAGCCCGTCGCGGGCCGTATCGTCAGGTCTGTGGAACCTCGACGGTTATCTGGGCCCTCCTCATGAAGTTGAGCATTCTCCTGACGCCGTCGTACGCGTGGGCGGATGTGCTGCGCGTCGCCAAGCACACCGAACGCAGCGGCTGGGAGGGGGTGTGGTTTTCCGACCACTTCATGCCGGCCGAAGGCGAGCTGTCGCAGCCCGTTCTCGAGTGCTGGGCGACCTTGGCGGGCCTTGCGGCAGTCGTTCCTCGCGTACGGCTCGGGGCGCTCGTGTGCGGCAACACCTACCGGCACCCGGCGGTGCTTGCCAACATCGCGGTGGCTGCGGACCATGTGAGCGGGGGACGAGTCGTCCTCGGCATCGGTGCTGGGTGGCAGGAGAACGAGCACGCTGCCTATGGAATCCACTTCGGTTCGACCGGACAGCGGCTCGACCGACTTGAGGAGGCGTGCCAGGTCATCCGCGGCTTGCGCGACCGCGACCGCGTCACTTTCCATGGGCAGCACTACCAGGTGGAAGGCGCGTCGATGCACCCCAAGCCCGTAGGCCGGCTCCCGCTGCTGGTGGGCGGTGGTGGCGAGCGGCGCACGATCCCGATCGCGGCCCGTTATGCCGACGAGTGGAATGCGTGGGCAACGGTGGAGACCTTTGTGCACAAAGCCGGGGTCCTGGAGCGCGCCTGCGAGGAAGCCGGCCGTGACCCACGTGAGCTGCGTCGATCCACGCAGGTGTTGCTGGCGCTGCGCGTTCCAGGGTCGCCACGGCGACCTGTCCCGAGTCGGCTTCCGATTCCGGCCGTGGAAGGCGGCGTGGAGCAGCTGCGCGACACACTCGGCCGCTACGCGGCGGCTGGTGTGGACGAGTTCATCGTGCCGGGCTTCCGTCCACAGTCCCCCGACGAGACGATCGCACTGATAGACGTTTTGACCAGCGAGGTGCTCCCGGTGCTGCCGTCATGTCAGAAATAACCGAGGAGATGGCGCGGCCGGAGTTTCACCGGGACCCCTATCCGCTCTACGAACGGATGCGCCGTGAGCATCCGGTCTACCGCTGCTCGCAAGGGGTCTGGTACCTCACCCGTTACGCTGATGTCGATGCAGCGTTGCGCGACCCGCGACTATCGAAGGATCACGCGCGGATGCGGCGCTGGTAC